>NZ_CP045320.1 GCF_009363255.1 Roseivivax sp. THAF197b
ATGGATAATACCTTTGTTCATGAGGATCTCAACGCGGTGATCCGCCAGCATTCGGAATGGCTGGCCAACCAGTTGCATTCGCAACGTGAGAGCTTGTTTCCACCCGATGCCGAGAAGACCATGCGCAAATTCACCTCTGGTGAGGCTGCGGCGCTGCTCGGCGTCAACGACTCCTACCTTCGCAAACTCAACCTAGATGGCAAAGGGCCTTCTCCCGAGCTGACCGCCGGCAACCGTCGTCTTTACTCGGCGCAGGATATCCAGGCGCTGCGTGTGCTCCTTGAAAAAACCGCTCGAAAGCCGGGCGATTACGTTCCCGGACGACGAGAAGGTGATCATCTTCAGGTCATCGGCGTGATGAATTTCAAGGGCGGCTCCGGAAAAACAACAACCTCTGCCCATCTCGCCCAACGGCTTGCCCTGCGCGGATATCGTGTGCTGGGCATTGATCTTGACCCACAAGCTTCTTTCACCGCGCTGCACGGCGTTCAGCCGGAATTGGACCTCGAAAATGGCGGAACGCTCTACGATGCGATCCGCTATGAAGACCCGGAGCCAATCCGGCAAGTCATTCGCAAGACCTATATCCCCAATCTCGACCTCATCCCCGGTAATCTCGAACTGATGGAGTTTGAGCACGATACCCCTCGTGCCTTGGCGCAGGGCAATGCCGGGTTGTTCTTCTTCCGCGTGAAGGAAGCGCTGGCTCAGGTGGATGAGGACTACGACGTCGTTGTCATCGACTGCCCACCGCAGCTGGGGTTCCTGACGATGTCCGCACTTTCCGCGGCGACCGGTGTATTGGTGACGATTCACCCCGAAATGCTCGATGTGATGTCCATGTCGCAATTCCTGCGCATGACCGCCGACCTTATGGACGTGATCGCGGAAAGCGGCGCCGACATGTCTCATGACTGGATGCGCTACGTATTGACCCGCTACGAGCCGCAGGACGCACCGCAGAACCGGATCGTGGCATTCCTGCGAACGATGTACGGGGAAGCCGTTCTGAATTCGCCTATGTTGAAGTCCACTGCAATCTCCGATGCTGGCCTGACCAAGCAGACGCTCTACGAAGTGGAACGCAGTGCGTTCACCCGTTCCACCTATGACCGCGCGATCGAGAGCCTGAACACGCTGAATGACGAGATCGCCGAGCTGATCCAGAAAACCTGGGGGCGCACATGACCAGCGGCAAGAAGAAGCGCATGTCCATGCTGGACAGTCTCGCGGCAGCCGGGGCGCCCTCCCCTGCCCCGCAGGCTAATGCAGTGACACCGATGATGACCTCGAACCGCGCCCTTCGCTCCGCCCGCGACGCGGTAGATGCCCATCACGTCTGGGAACTGGACCCGGCGAGCATCGAGGACGGGCGCATGGCTGACAGGCTCGACCCGGCCGATGTGCTGGACCTGCGCGATGCGATCGAGGCGAACGGTCAGACCGTCCCGATCCTCGTGCGCCGTGCGCCAGGCGATGCCGACCGATACCTCCTAGTCTATGGGCGCAGGCGGCTGGAGGCGATCCGTCAGTCAGACAAGGTCACCAAGGTACGTGCGCTGGTCGCCAACCTGGACGACGACAGCGCCCTACGTGCCCAGATTTCCGAGAACATGGCTCGGCGTGATTTGTCCTTTATTGAAAAGGCCCTGTTCGCGCAGGAACTTGTGTCTTCCGGCTTTGGAAATCAATCTCAGGTTGCAGAAATTCTTACCGTCACGAAGTCTTCCATATCCATGGCGATCGCGATCGTGGATATGGTCGGGCCGGATCTGGTGCGCGCCATCGGTGCCGCGCATGGCATTGGCCGGCCCCGGTGGGAATCCCTTGGTCGGGCCATCGACGAGAATGGTCTGGACCGGGAGGACCTGATCCGGATCGCGAAAGAAGCACACGTTAGGGCCGGGGGCTCCGTGGTTGTGGATAACGCCAGACCCGCCGATGACCCGTCCGTCGAGGCGTTCGAAGCGGTGACCAAGCTCGTGACGAAGGCGGTCAAGCCAGCCAAGCCCCCCTCCCCTGCCCGGCCCTCCAGCGTTCCGTTGAAGATCGGTGGCAAGCGTGGCGGCACGGTGAAACGCACCACCAAGGGCCTTTCGGTCGAGTTGGTCGGCGGAGATTTCGCCGATTGGTTTGAGACGCAAGTACATGACATGATTGAAGAACTTCACGAGCGTTGGAAGCAGCGTTCGGAAGACTGAGGAAGAGCAGAAACCAACGAAGGAGGCACGAAAAGGCAAAAGAAAAGGTCCCGCAAAGCGACCACTCCACGAGACCCTAACTTGTTTCTAGCACCTTCAAGGTAGTGTCCGGAGCCGTTTTCCGCAAGTCCAAAGTGATTCGCGGACCTGGATATTTTTGTCTTCGTGAATGATAAAATGGACTACACGCCTGTAACGCCGTTCCGGCGAACGATAGATGCTGCCATCCTGAAACATCAGGCAGCGATCCAGGAAGACCTGCCCCCGACCGGCGCTAACAAGTGGGAGGTCTTGAGGGAGCTCGCTGCCGCTCGAGTCGCGTTCGGCTTGTCCGATCGGGATCTGACAGTGCTTCAGGCACTGGTCAGTTTTCACCAAGCGACGATCCTCGGAGGGAATGACAGCGAGTTGATCGTACATCCGTCCAACAAGGCGATTTGCGAGCGCTTGAACGGCATGCCCTGCTCCACAATGCGGCGGCACCTCTCCAACCTCGTACAGACCGGTTTTGTCGTCCGCCGCGACAGCCCCAACGGCAAGCGCTATGCGCGCCGCTATGGGGACGAAAAGGTTGCGTTCGGGTTCGATCTCTCGCCGCTCGTGTTGCGCTTTCAGGAGGTCTGCGAGGCCGCCGAAGCCGTTCGGGCTGCAGAGGAACGTTACAAGCGCCTTCGCGCCACCGTAAGCCTAATGCGGCGCGACTTGGCAGGTCTGGCAGAGTACGGCAGCTCGCTGCGCCCGGATTTGGGCCTTTGGGATCAATTCTCCGACCTTGCCGTCCTGACGGCCCGAGATCTTCGTAGAAAGCTCGAGATAGCGGATCTCAAGCAGATCGAAAAAGCTTTGAGTGCGGCTTTGGACCAGGCGCGAGACCTTCTTGGGGATGGCAATACAGAAAATATGAGCACCAATGATGCTGTTTCTGAGCAGCACTATCAGAATTCAAATAAAGACCTTTATGATCTTGAACCTCGCTTAGAAAAAGCGCGGGATCCGGGCAATGCGCTTGAACGAGCAGACGCTGGAGTACGTGTAGATCGTCGTGAGGATGAAGGAGACCCCCCCCAAGAACCTGAAGACCAACTCATGCCGAATATCCCTCTTGGACTTGTTCTCGCATCTTGCCAGGAATTCAAATCATATGTTGAACAGCCTGTGCGCCATTGGCACGACTTGGTCAGGGTCGCTGATATCGTCAGGCCCATGATGGGAATCTCTCCGTCCGCTTGGGATGAGGCCAAACGCTACATGGGTCCCGAAGAAGCGTCTGTCGTCGTTGTTGCGATGCTTGAACGGTTCGGGGATATCCGATCCCCGGGTGGGTATTTGAGATCCTTGTCAGCCAAGGCGGCTATCGGGGAATTCTCTTGCGGGCCGATGATCATGGCGCTGATGCGTCGGGATGCTGCATGAGGAGTTCACAGTTGTGAACCGGGCTGATGTTTCTTCCTTGTCCGCCAAGTTCACAGCTGTGAACTTTCTCCCTGCATGGCCAGAGTCCGAACAGCTGGCGATCCAGCCGATAGCAGTATGTCTTCCTTACCCGTCACTCAGGCAGGTCACCATCGCCAAACAGGTTAGGGAAAAGACGTTCCCGGTAGTCCAATGGGAAAGCCAACCGCACCGGCGTCTTCGGAGACGCAGAGGTCAGGTATCCGGCGGCGGTGAGTTGGCGGAGCGTATTGCGTGCCGTGCGCTCGGAAGTCTTGAGCACGACCTGGGCATCGCCCCGATCCAAAGCACCATGCCGAAGAACGGCCGAAATCAATTCGGGTGCGCGTTTGTCATCGATGGTATCCGCAACAAGACGACGATAGCGCTGGTCCAGTCCGCCGAGGTCGAACAGCTTTGCAGAGAACGTGATCTGGTCGAGCGTCACTTTCAGGAACCATTCGCTGAACGTTTTCAATGCCGCCTCTGAAAGATTGCCGCGCCCGTCCCGATCTCCTCTTCGGGGACTATCCGCGAGATCCATCATCCGTTTGTACTCGCCCCGATCCGTCAGCCCGCGGGCCAGCCCACGCGATACGGACCAGAGCCCTTGGCCGCCGATCCCGGCAGTGAGGGCCATAGCATGAGACATCAGCCTGCTGACGCGCCCGTTGCCGTCCGGGAAAGGGTGGATGTAGTTCAGCCGGTGATGTGCCGACGCGATCGCGATGATCCGTCCGCTCGAAGACCGCGCTGCAATTTGAAACCGTTTGTCAAAATGATCCATGAACGCCGCAACGCGCGACGATGAAGGAGGTAGGTGGCGCCCGACCGCAACTTCCCGATCGTCATCTTGGCGCATGCGTCCCGGAACGATGGGCTCTTGTGTGCCGTCGGGATGTTCGATGACCCGAAACTCGTCAGGCATCTCGTCGTAGAAGCTCTTATGGACCCAAGTCAGGAATTCGACAGATGTGGGGCGGGGCAGGGTGCCCTTGCGATGCATCTCGTCGATGGCCCGTTGAACGATGACGTGCGCCCGAGCCTCAAGGGCGAGGGGACGGGTTTCCTCTTCAAGCTCGGCGCCAGCCAGCGCCCTTTCGATGTCGCGGGGGCGTGTGTTGTGTCCTTCGATCAGGTTGGAGTAGTAGCAGTTCATCACGCGGACGAGATCGGCAAGCTCGGCTGCGCTGTCAGGATGCAACCCTTGTCCCAGCTTGGTGGCTTCCCTCTGGATGTCGACCGAAAGGTCTGCCAATTCTGTAGGAATATGCTCCTCGAAGAAGCAGGGTTCGATTCTGGCGGGTGTTTCCAGCATTTTTGCCGATCTTCTATGTTTGCAAAGCAATTGAAAAATATACACATTTTGGGTTTAGAGGCAAGGTTTTGCCGATATGCGTTGCCGATCTTGCCTGCCGATCTGAATTTGCTGTTCCAAATCAAGGGTTTCTGGACACGGCCCGGTATTGAGCCGTTTGGTGAGCACCCGTTGGCTATTGAAAAGGACAGGGTCCGTACCCGGGAAAAGTGAAAGTGTCCTTCGGGTTTTGTGACTGACGGATGAGGGCCTTTGGGGTCCCTCAGATGGGTCCGGGCCGGGTTCCGGTCTGTTTTTCCGGATGAAGGGCATTCCCATGCAAACAGGTGTCTTGCGCGTGTTGCGCGCGACCGCTGCCTCTTGGTGGCGGCATAGAGAGCTGCGCCGAGCCGGTCAGACAGGGCTGGCACGGAAGCTCGAGCGGAAAGCCGTTCTCCGCGATCTCGGCTATCTCAGGCAGGCGGCGTCATTGCCAAACGCGCATGTGATCTGCGGGGAGGGTGGGACATTCCTCCATCTCGGTTGGACCACCGTGTCGACCTTCGCGCCGATCGAGCGCTTTCCCTTGGCCGCTCTAGCGGTCGCACGAGGCACGCCGTTCATCGATATCCGACCCGTCACCGATGGCATCGCCTTCGCGAACCTGCCTCGTGTGACACGAGACGGATCGGTCGACCCTGACCCTTGCGGTCCTGGCCGGGCTGTCTCGCTGACCACCTACATCGACATGGTCGAAAAGCTCGGCGCGCGGATCACCAACAATCCACGGCCCCGTCAGTCAGCCTGATCACCATTCCCTCTCACCAACACTCGAAAGGAGGCCAGCCATGGCCCGATCCCGCACGCCCAAATTTGATGCCTCCGAGGTCATCACGAACGAAATCATCCGCATCATCGAACGCGGCGTGCTGCCGTGGCGCAAGCCCTGGACCGCAGGTGGCAGCTCTCGCCCCCTGCGCGTGGGCGGTGAGCCCTACCAAGGGGTCAACAACTTCCTGCTGACCATGCGCACCGTCATGGCGGGCCATAGCTCGCCCTTCTGGATGACGCTGCCGCAGGCCAATGCGTTGGACGCGAAGGTGCGCAAGGGCGAGAAGTCCTCTGTCGTCGTCTATTACGGCCAAAGCCGGAAAGACGCCGGCGGCGAGGATGACCACGGGGAGAGGGATGATCGCTCTGAGGAGGCCCGCATCTTCCGCTTCCAGAAATCCTACCGCGTCTTCAATGCCTGCCAGATCGAGGGCTTGCCCGACAGCTTCTACCCTGACCCGGAGCCCGTGCCCGAGCATCCGGCGTCCGAGCCCATCCCGCACATGCAGGCGTTTTTCGATGCCATCGACATCACGACCGTCTTCACTGGCACGGAAGCGTACTATCTGCCACCCGTGGACAAGGTCTACATGCCGTCGATCACTCGGTTCCACGATCCGCGCAATTTCTACGGGGTTTGGGCGCATGAGCTGGCCCATGCCACGAAAGCCCCGCATCGGCTGAACCGCGATTTCGGGCTCTCGAAGTTCGGCAATACCTCTTACGCGCGCGAGGAGATCGTGGCCGAGCTGGCCTCCGTGTTCCTGGGTCAGACGCTCGGCTTCACGGCCCATACGCTCGAGATGAATGCCGCATACCTGCACAACTGGTTGCGCGTTCTTCGGTCGGACAAGGGTGCGATCTTCAAGCACACCGCCGATGCGCAGCGGGCCTGCGACTATCTGATCGCCAGATCGGAGGCGGGCAGGGCAGGGCAGAGCGCCGAGGCCGCCTGACCACAGACAGAACGGAGACGCCCATGTCACGCAAGGAACCCAAGACCCTGCGGGTGGCCTGCTTTGAAGATGGCCACCGCAAGATCATCACCTTCAAGCACGGTGCCTATTGGTGGAGCGCGTCCGAGGGCGCCTATCCACTCTCGGCAGCGCTCGAGACCATCAAGGAACAGGGCGGCTGGGTCGAAACCATCCCCAACCCGAATTACCGACCCAAGGGGCTGTTCGGGTAGGGCACCTTCTCCTTTGGTCCTGCCGCCAGGCGGAAAAGAAAAAGCGGGCTTTGGGAGTGGTGTTTCAACTTCGCAAAGGAGAGCCCCATGACCATCACTGCACAGCCACAGACAGACTGTCCGGATCCGAGTGTGATCGCAGCGCAGAACGACGCGTTTCGCAAGCTCGCGTGCCTCGGCGTGCCGCCCGCGCAGCCAATCCAGGGCCGGATGCATGTCACCCGCTCGCTCATGGAGGCCGGTGACGGCTTCATGGCCGAGGCGGTGAAAGCCACCGGGGAATTCGACACCTTCGAGCCGGAGAATGACCCGGAAGGCTGGCATGATTTCGGGTCGGTCACGGTCCGCGGCGAGACCGTGTTCTGGAAAATCGATCTGTATGAAGCGGATTCCGACTTTCGCTACGGGGCCGAGACCCCGGACAACCCCACGACCACCATGCGCGAGCTGACCATCATGATGGCGCGCGACTGGTAGAAGGGCAGGGGACTCCTCCCCGACATCTCAGGCAATGAAGGCCCACTGACCCCTCAAAGGGAGAGTGGGCCTTTTGTCCTTTTGATCCCCGAAGCCGGGGATTGGTCACGCGCGTGAAGGCGCGGGCCGCTCCAAACCCACCGAAAAGGAAACCCCATGACCACAAGCCTCAAACCCGTCTCCGTCGCCATCGGCGACCTTGTCGCCCATCCCGCCAACGTGCGCAGCAACTCGCCGGAAACCTACCACCCCGAGAACATCGCCCATTTGAAAGCCAGCATCGCTGTACTGGGCCTCCTGCAGCCGCTCCTGGTCCAGAAGATCGACGGCAAATATGCCGTGCTCGCAGGCGGTCGCCGCCATGCCGCCCTGAAGGAACTGGTCGCGGACAAGGCCGCGAAAGGCTTCACGGCGAAGACCAAGATCGACTGCCGCCTTGTGCCGGACGATTGCGATGTCACCACAGCCCTGTCGCTCGCCGAGAACATCACCCAGGCGCCGATGAACGCAATCGACGAGTTCGAGGCCTTCGCGCGGATGATGGAGATCGACGGCCAGACGCCTGAGACCATCGCAAAGACTTTCGGCACGACCGTTGCCGCCGTGAAAGGCCGGTTGCGCTACGGGCTGATCCACCCCGACATCCGGGCCGCGGCCCGGGCCAAGACGATCACGCTCGACACGATGAAGGCTTTCGCTGAGCACCCGAGCCAGGAGGTGCAGAATGAGGTCTTCGAGGCGCTCACCAAGGAAGACAGCTACCTGCAGGCCTATACGGTCCGCCAGGCGCTCAAATCCCGTGGGGTGCAGGTCAGTGACGATATCGGGGCCTTCGTGCGTGAGGACTATGAGGCCCGCGGCGGAGCGATCGCAGCCGATCTGCTGGAAGAGCATTCCGTGTTGGAGGATGCGGCGCTGGTCGAGACCATCCTGCTCGAGAAACTCGGGGCTGTCGCTGAGCAGGCCCGCGCAAAACTGGGCTTTGCCTGGGCCGATGCGATGGTCCGGTATGATTACGCGACCATGGCCGACTACGGCCGGGTCTATCCCGGCCCGATCGAGCCGGATGAGACCGCCCAGAAGCGCATCGACGAGATCACCGCCGAGCTTGAGAAACTGCAGCTCGAGATGGAGGATGAGGGGCTCGAAGACGACGCGTACAATGCGCTCTACGACCGGGTGGACGCTCTGGAAGTGGAAGCCCGCGATCTGCAGGAGGCCTACAGCGCCGAGGATCTCGCCCGCGCCGGTGTGATCGCGTCCTGGTCGAACGGGCAGGTAACGCTCCATATCGGCCTCGTCCGCCCCGAGGACATCGTGAAAGAAGAGGGCGCGCCCAGTTCCTCGACTAACACCACCGGAGAGGAGGCCCCCGACGCTGGCGAAATCACCTATCCGGCCTCGCTGGCAGAGGACCTCAAGACCGAGCGGGCCATGGCGCTCGGGGCGGCGATGGCGCTGCATCCCGAGGCCACGCTCGATCTGGCGCTCTTCAAGCTGGTGAGCGACGTTCTGGGCAGCGGCATGAGCGTCACGCAGGCGATCAAGTTCGAGGCCCGCAAGGAATACCGCAGCCATGCCAAAATGGACGAGATCAACGAGACTTCGCTTGAGCAGGTGGCGGCGGCGCATGATGCGCTGGACCTGTCGTGGCTCGATGCCACCCGGTCCCCTGCCGATCAGTTCGCGGCGTTTCGCGCGCTGGACGCCGGCGAGAAGGCCAAGCTCGTGGCCTATGCGACCGCCAGCACGACGCAGTCCTGTTTCGCGCGGGACCGGCAGCGTGACAGCCTGATGCATGAGTTCGAGATCGAGATCATGCCCGACATTCGCGCGCATTGGACGCCGAACGCGGCGCTCTTCAACCGCTTCAAGAAGGCTTGGCTCCTGAAAATCCTCGGCGAGGATCTGGGCCTCGCTCAGGAGGCGGTAACGTTGGCCTCGTCAAGCAAGAAGGAGATCGTCGCCTTCTGCGACAAGCTCTTCGCCGAACCCTTCGCCACCCTCACCGACGCGCAGCGCGCTGCTGTGGCCGCCTGGTGCCCGCCGATGATGCAGACCAACGGTGTCGCCGTTGATGAGGCGGAGACCACTGCGGAAACCCCGGAGCCTGACAGCGAGATCGCGCAAGCGGCCTGAGTCCTCACGCGACCCGCGCAAGCCCTTTCGCCTGCGCGGGTCTATCTTCTCATACCCAACGGAAAGACATCCCCATGGCTATTCTCAAGTTCTCTGCCTCCGCTGTCGCAGCGCAGATCGCCCATGCGCGCGCCTGCAAAACCTTCCTGCCCAACTGGAACGGGCCCGTGGACAGGCCGGCCCTGATCCTCATCGTCGGCTACGGCGTGCATCTGCGCTCGAACGGCATCGACGGCACAACCACCCGCATCGTCACGACCGAGCAGGCCGATCCGTCCTTCGCCTTTGCCGACGGCATGAACCCGTTTCGCGACACCGACTGGATGGCGCAGCGCCGCATGGCGTTTCGCGATCTGACCGGCCAGTTCTACACCGACATTCTCGACGATGTGCAGGTGCTGATCGACCGGGGGCAGGGGGCGATCCGGCTCGCCACCGATGGCCACAGCATCCGCGTCTTCGTGCGCCGGGCCTCGGACTATCTGATCGGCGGGACCTACGAGGTGCCCTCAGGCCTCGGCGGTACCTTCCGGGTCATCCTCAAGGATGCCTGCGACACCTTCGCGATCGTGCAGAACTGTGGCAATTCGGCGTTTTGGGAATACGAAGATGATGATGCAGCACCAATGTCCCGAGAGCGCGCAGCGCGGCAGGGTATTGGTGCTTCAACTCATTCCCACAAACGCTGCGAGGATTTCGACGCCATGCAGCCCTATCGCGTGCCGCTCGATGCGCTAATGGAAATCGATGACCGGAGGGCGGCGTAATGGGTTGGCTCTTCTACACCGATCGCCGCGTCAAAACCTACGCGGACGAGAAAGCGGAGATTGCCCGGCTTTGTACCTTCGAAGGCGACACGCGCAAAACCGAACTGGTCAAGGCCTGTAAGGTTGGCTCCACCTGGTATGCAGCGGCTAGGGTTACCTATCGCGACGGCACCCCTGTCGAGGACGCGACCTATGTCACCGATCCGGATGGCTCCATCACTTTCGGAGCGGTCTTCCTCACCCGATACGATGACGGCTGCTGGGGCTACAAGGATATGGAGGAAAGTGCTGGCCCGAACGAGTCGCGCGCGCCCCTTGGGCTGATCGAGCTTCTCTCCAACCTGAAAGACGAAGGCAGCTACGCCCATGGCTGGCGCCAGCGCTGCCGGGATTGGGCGTCGATCCCGGACTATGAGGAAGGCGACAAGATCAGGCTCGCCACCCCTGTGACACTCACCGATGGCAGCACATGCCAGATCGTCACCGCGACCCACTAC
Organism: Roseivivax sp. THAF197b; assembly: GCF_009363255.1. Taxonomy (NCBI): domain Bacteria; kingdom Pseudomonadati; phylum Pseudomonadota; class Alphaproteobacteria; order Rhodobacterales; family Roseobacteraceae; genus Roseivivax; species Roseivivax sp. THAF197b. The sequence goes on from NZ_CP045320.1 coordinate 10,830, forward strand.
AGGCGCGGGCGGCAAAAACGCCGCTGCTACCGCATCGAGGAAACCGGCGGGCTCATGCGGCTCTCAAGGGCCTCGCTTGTGGGCTCGGAACTGCTCAGCTCAGCGAAGAGTGAAGCCAGTCCGGTGCTCGCCGAGTTTATGGCGGGGCGGGGGAACTGAGCGATAGGACCGCTATTCACGTGCGGTCCATGACTGCCTGCTCCGCGCCCAAAAGGTGTAGAGCAGGCTTTTTGTCCTTTGGAACTCAGACCCTGATCCAAAGGAAATCCCCATGACCCAGCCCAAACCGGCAAGCCCGGCTCTCTCAACCTCCGACGGTCATCTCGCCTCTGCGCTGGCGCAAGTCGGCGCGGAGATCGACCACCAGCCCCTACGCAGCTCAGCGCTCGCGCGCATGATGCGCGAGGCGTTTCATGGCAGCGATGCCGGGGGCGCCTGGGACTGGCGCATGGCCTATGACGTGATGCAGGCCGCTGCCATCCGAGTGCTGCTGCGTGGGGACGGCGCGGCAGGTGACATTGCCGCTGCGAAACTCCTCGCGTCCCGGCTCCTGACGGAAACCCGCCGGTCGGAACAGCAGATCCGGCTGCAGCAGTTTTCCACGCCACTGCCATTTGCGGCGCTGGTCTTGCGGGCGGCTGCGGTCCGCAAGGGCGAGACTGTGCTCGAACCATCCGCCGGCACCGGTGCCCTGGCCGCGTTCGCTGCCAGGGCCGGTGCCACGTTACTGCTCAACGAGATCGACCCCTTTCGCCAGAGCCTCCTGCGCGCGGTCTTCGGCGGCGAGGTGACGGGCCATGACGGGGAGCATATTGACGATCTGCTACAGACGCTGGTTCTGCCCGACGTCGTGGTGATGAACCCGCCCTTCGCCTCCTCGGTCGATCGCTCCCGCGACAAGCACATCGCCGCCAAACATCTCATCGCCGCTGCCAAGCGCCTAGCACCCGGTGGGCGGATGGTGGCGATCATGCCGCAGGGGTTCGCGCCCGAACGCGATGCTGCGCATTGGTCACGCGCCTGCGGTCTCATGACGCCGCGATTGGTGTTGACGATGCCGGGGCAGGTCTACCGCAAGCTCGGCACCTCGGTCGAAACCCAGCTCATGGTCTTCGACAAGGTGCAGAAAGACGGCGAGATGATCCGCGCCACGGTTCAGCACCTGGATGAAGCCCTTCCTTTTGTCGACGCCGTGGCCGCAACCCGGCCCGAGGCGCGCCCCGTACAACAGGCGGCGGCGATCCCTTGCGGGCGGCCGACTGTTCCCTCATCTGCCCCGCGGAAGACCGCCGGTGCGCCTTTCGCCGTCACCAAACCCCAAGCGAATGCCGTCCGCCCGCTCAGCTTCACAAGCTTTCAGACCCCGCGCGACAACAGGCCCGTCTCGGACATCTATGCGCGCTACCGCCCACAGCGGATCGAGATCGCAGGCGCGCAGGAACATCCCACGCCCTTGGTCGAAAGCATCGCCATGGCTTCCGTGGCGCCGCCCGTGCCCTCTGGCGCGGCCAGTGCGGAATTGCGCCTGCCCGCCAAGCTGATCGAGGAGGGACATCTCTCCGAGGCGCAACTCGAGACCATCATCATGGCCAATGATGCCCACGGGCGTGACCTCCCGGGGCGCTTCACCATCGACGAGGACCAAACCAAACTGACGCGCGCCGACGATGACCCGGAGGCACAGGCCTATCGCCTCGGCTATTTCCTCGGCGACGGCACCGGCTGCGGCAAGGGGCGCGAATGCGCGGGGCTCATCCTCGTGAACTGGCTGGCCGGGCGCAGGAAGGCGATCTGGGTCTCCAAATCCGCCACGCTCATCGAGGACGCGATCCGCGACTTGACCGATCTTGGAGGCTCGCCCGCCGACATTCAGCCGCTCTCCAAATGGAAACCGGACCAGCCCATCCCCATGGGCGACGGTATCCTCTTCGTCACCTACGCCACGCTGCGCTCGGCCGGCAAATGCGGCACCACGCGGCTGAGCCAGATCCTCGACTGGATGGGTGAAGACTTCGAATGCGTCCTCGCTTTCGATGAAGCCCATGCCATGCAGAACGCCGCAGGGTCCGAGCAGGGCAGGGGGGGCAAACCCTCCCAGCAGGGTCTTGCCGGCCTCCGGCTGCAATTGGCAGCACCCCGTGCACGCGTCTTCTACGTTTCAGCAACGGGAGCCACGAGCGTGCACAACCTCGCCTATGCCGCACGTCTCGGGCTCTGGGGGCAGGGACCCGAATACCCCTTCCCGAGCCGCGAGAGTTTCGTCTCGGCAATGGAGGCGGGTGGTGTCGCCGCCATGGAGGTGGTCGCACGCGATCTCAAGACGCTCGGTCTCTACACGGCCCGCGCCCTCAGCTTCGATGGCGTGGAATATGATGTGCTCGAACACGCGCTGACCCCGGCTCAGATCGAGATCTACGACGCCTATGCAGGTGCGTTTCGGACGATCCACCACAATCTCGAGGCGGCACTGACCGCGACTGGCGTCAACGATGCCTCGGGGGAGACCAATGCCTCGGCCGCACGCGCCTCGGCCAAGTCCCGGTTTGAAAGCACCAAGCAGCGCTTCTTCAACCACCTCCTTATGGGCATGAAAGCCCCGACCATCATCCGCGCCATCGCGGACGACCTGGCAGCGGGCCACGCTTGCGTCATCCAGGTGGTCTCGACAGGTGAGAGCCTGCTGAAACGCCGGCTTGAAACGATGGACCCCGACGACGAGCTCGTCGAGGGGGCCTTGACGCCGCGCGACTATGTTCTGGGCTACCTCGAACAAGCCTTTCCGATCAACGCGCAAAAGCTCGTGGAGATCGACGGCAACATGGTCGCGGAACCCTTGCGGGATGAGGCCGGCGCGCTGGTCGTCTCGCGCGAAGCGCTCGCTTTGCGTGACGCGGCCATGATGGAGTTGATTACGCTGGCGCCGATCCCCTCGGCGCTCGATCAGATCCTCTGGGCCTTTGGCGACGAGGCCGTCGCTGAAGTCACGGGGCGGTCCATCCGGCCCCTCAAGGCCGAGGATGGTCATCTCTTCATCGAGAAGCGCAGCGCCAGCAGTAATTCGTCGGAGACCCAAGCCTTCATGGACGGCGAAAAGGAAATCCTGATCTTCTCCGATGCGGGCGGTACGGGCCGGTCCTACCATGCGGCGCAAACGGCGAAGAACCAGAAGCGGCGGCGGCACTATCTGCTGGAGCCCGGCTGGCGTGCGGATGCGGCCATCCAGGGGCTCGGCCGCACGCATCGCTCGGCCCAGGTCAGCGCGCCCTTCTTCCGGGTCTGCACCTCCGATGTGCATGGCGATAAACGCTTCACCTCGACGATTGCCAAACGCCTCGACCAGCTGGGGGCCTTGACGAAGGGCCAGCGCGAGACCGGCTCGCAAGGCATGTTCCGCGAGGAGGACAATCTCGAAAGCCCGATCGCGCGGGCGGCTTTGCGTGGGTATTTCGCCGATCTTGCTGCCGGGCGGGCCGAGGCGATGAGCTACGAGCGCTTCACCGACTGGACCGCGCTGCGGCTGATCGACAAGGGCGGTGTGCTGCTCGAAGAGCTTCCCCCGATCCAGCGGTTTCTGAATCGGGTGTTGGCGCTGCCCATCCACATGCAGAACTCGCTCTTTGCCGAGTTCATGCGCCGGATCGCTGATCAGACTGAGCGGGCGCGCGCGGCGGGCACGCTCGATCTCGGCGTGGAAACCCTGCGCGGCGAAAGGATCGAACAGGTTTCCACCGAAGACCTCTGGACCTGCCCGAAATCCGGCGCGGTGACGCGGATCATCGGGCTCGAGGTCACCGACCCAGTCCATGTGCTGTCGGCGGATGACGCCCTGTCGCGCAATCCCGACAAGCTCCCCATGGTCAACCGCGCGTCTGGCCGCGCGGCGCTCATCTCGGCGCGGCCCATGCAGATGTATGACGAAGATATCGTCACACTCATGCGCAAGGCCGTGCGGCCCAACGGGTCGAGCTATCTGGAGGAAACGCGGTTCGAGTCCTCGGCCTGGGAAGAGATCGGCAAGCCCGAGTTCGTACGGCTTTGGGATGAAGAGGCTGCGTCCCTGCCGAAAACCACCACGACCAAGCTCTACCTGCTGACCGGGCTGCTGTTGCCGATCTGGAAGGACATTCCGACCACGAATGAACGCATCTACAGGGTCACGCCTGACGGGGCGACGGCCATGATCGGGCGCACGTTGAGCGAAGAAGGGGCGGCCACGCTCCGCGCCCGCTTCCTTGTCTCCAACCCGCAAACGCCGCAAGAGATGCTGACTGCCGCTCTCGGCACCACCACCGCGCCGGTCGATCTGGGCCGGGGTCTCACGCTGACCCGTCGCCGGGTTGCAGGCGAGATGCGCCTCGAGCTCTCTGGTGCGGATCGGGGCATGATCGAGGGTCTCAAGTCCATGGGGTGTTTCACCGAGATCATCGCCTTCCAGCTGCGGGTGTTCCTGCCGCATGGGGACGGGGTCGATACATTGTGCATCCTCTCCCGGATTGTTGGAACCGGCCCAGACGCCACGCGGGACGTAACTTCAGTGGCAGCATAATAGGCGAGGGGACGATCATGACACTCGAAGAGATCAAAGCCGCCATCGATGCAAATCAGACCGTGCACTGGGCCAACACCGGCTACCGCGTGCACAAGGACAGCCTCGGCCAATACCTGATTACGTTTGAGCCGAACGGTAACACCATCGGGCTGACCGACCGGAGCGAGCTGCGGCTGAACGGGGATGAGGCAGAGTTCTTCATCGCGGAATCGGAGGAGGGCGACGAGAAGAGCCAAGACAGCCATCTGAGGCCAGACGGGCAGGGGAGGGGCGTCGTACACGGCGGGGAAGTGGCACAACCACTCAGGAGGCAGCGCTGAACTGAAGGTTGGGAAGAAAGGAAAGCGAGCTTTCTGATTTGTGATCCCAGGAGGGGTCGAAAAAGCAATCCCGGTTGCGCTGGCAAGAACGTCAGGCACTGGCCAATCCAAGAAGGAACTATCCCATGTTCGCAGGAACCCTCACCCGCAACGACGAGACCGCAGCCGCCGAGTACACCGGCATGATCCACTCGTCACGCTTTGACATCGCCATCCAGCTTGAGGCACGGGCCAAGATGTCCGCACGCAGCCCGGATTACGACGTGACAGCAATCAACAAGTCGGGCCGCAAGGTCCGCATCGGCACGGCCTGGAACGAAACCGGCAATATCAGCGGCAACCCCTACATCTCGATGCAGATCGATGTCGGCCTCGGCCCGTTCCGCGTCAACGCGGTGCAGACGAAAGAAGCGCGCGCGGCCCAGAGCGGCGAATTCGAGATCATCCCGCTGGTCTCGAACGGCCTGATGAAATCCGGCTCGATCTCGGGCGAGCTCACCGCCATGGACGCTGACAACGCCTTCACCGGCTACATCGCCAATATGATGTTCGATCTGGAGTTCATGCTGATCGAGAACAGCTACAAGACTGAGGAGACCCACCCCGACTACCGGATCGAGGTCAGCTCGCCTCGGGGCACGCCGATCCGCTTCGGTTCGGCCTGGATGGCGAAAAGCAGCCGCACGGGCAATGACTACCTGTCGCTGCTGATCAACACGCCCGATGGCGACCTGCGCGTAAACGCAGTGCAGAACGAAGAGCAGCGCGGTGGGCAGACCTTCTCGATCATCCCGTTCATCGACAGCGGTGAGCAGCTGCAGGACGCAGGCGCGGGGCTGTCGCTGGTCGCCTGACTACAGCAAGAGGCCTGAACAACCGAGCAGCAAGGGGAGCCGTGGTTACACGGTTCCCCTTTGTCTTCGTCGGTATGTTTGTGGGCAGCCCGACACATGACCGTCGTGAGATGTGTGCTTATTCCGCCAACAGTTCCGTGGCCGTCCGCCTAATTCTGGCCTCGATCGCTGAATCGTCCAAGTTATGTTCTTTGGCAATCAACCGAATGGCCCCGTGCACGTCGCCTGGAGCCTTATCAGATTGAAACGGGGCATCCGTTTCGGTGAGAAGTCGTTCTATAGGGGTCGTTTCAAGCAAGTTCCGTCCCCGTGGAGCCAGCAGCATCTGTTCGTTGACCGAAAAATAGCAGCCTAGTTCCAAAGCGCGTCTGATCTCCGCCCCCGAAGCGTTGAACCAGTGCAAAACAGGAACACATGTGCGATGCGCCCCCGTTTTCTCGATGACATCAAGCACCTGTTTAGCGGTTCGAACACTGTGAATGCTGATTACCTTCTCGCCGAGCCTTGCACAGAGCGCCATCACGCGTTCGAACACCAATTTCTGGCGTTCGAATGAAGGATAGAACCGGCGACCTGCATCCAGGCCGACCTCGCCGATATACCTGGTCGAGGGAGCGAGTTCTTCGAACTGAGATAGCTCCGATGCTCGTTGCGCGACAAGCTGCGGGTGCATTCCAAGGGCTGCATGCACAAAGCGCCTGGTACGGGCCATCTCAGCGTTTCGGGCAAAAGCCTTGGGTGTCGTCGTCACTGCCAGGGTCAGGCATCGCGCGGCCTCGCAACGAGTGTACTCAGCCTCCATGTTTTGATACAGGTCGAGGTGACAATGAAAGTCGACAGGACCGGGTCGACTCTCATCACACATGCTTCGCCCTTACGCCCTTTAGGATCTCCGACACCTCGTCCATCCCACGCCGATAGACGTCCACGTAAGCGTCCAGATCGTCATGGTTAAGAGGGCCAGGTTTTTGCACGAGAAACCGCGCACGGCCGGGGTTTTGTCGCAAATTCTCGGCGGCAAACATGAAGGACCTGATGTTCTTTCCGTCGGCTGATTTCGAGTCCAAAATTTCTTTCTTCAGGTCATCAAGAAAATATTGCGTGGTGTCCGCTTCATCCAGCCCTGCAGCGAGTGATGCGCGACGGATCAGGCAAGGAACACAACGCCCGCAATGCTGGGGCGGCGCGCTCTCGAAACGGACCTGTGCAGGGTGCGAACAAGACATCGAGGCCGGGGCCAACTCGGCCAGAAGGTCGCGATCTTTGCATTCTCTGGCCATCTCTCCCTTCGTCTTGAATCGATAGGGGTTTTCCAGCGTCACGTCGATGCCCAGAACTTTGACCAGTTCTGACATTAATCGGATGAAATGCGGATGGGCCGTCCGTGTGCTAAGTGATCCGAGCCTATGGGCGTCCATAGGTACATTCAGCGCGATTAATCCGTTTTCGGGGATGAGCACCTTGTCCGTGGAGGCGACGGCATCGGCCGCAACCACGGCGAGGCTGTAGAAGAGGAAGGAGCGGGCCCTCTGGTTGTTGTCGCTCCCAGCTTTGGCAAAGTCCGACTTTCGGAAGCCGATATAGGCCCGGACGGATTCGAACGCGTCCGCATGGCGTTCCTTCAATACCTCGAGCAGCTGGCGCTGCGCGCTGGACGCCTCACCGTCCCAATAATGGCTGACCAGGAGCGGTCGTTGCCCCGAGGCGAGGAGATCGATCGCGCCGATGAGACTGTCCAATCCGCCCGAGAACAGGCTCACTTGCGTGAAGTCTGTGAGGTCCATCTCTTCGGGTTGTTTCGTGAAGGACTGGAATTCGTCCGGCCGGTGACGGAACGTGAAACTCCAATGATCGCCCGTCAAGAATTGCAGCATTCGGGACAGATGGTCGTGCTGGCGTCGCCAGAGCTCGGGCTCTGCCACGGGAACGCTGAGATCGATCATGCGCGTCCATCCGTCATCGGCGTACCGCTCCCGCGAGACGCCGGTGTCGGCGGCGTACACCGCGGTCGCCATGATCATGAGGTCGACTGCGGCCTCGCTCGGTGTCGCGCCCAGCTTGAAGAGCCGGTCCAGCAGCTGACCCAGTCCCCTGTCGAGATCCCCAAAATTGTCGACCATATCGATAGTGATGTCAGTTGCACCCTCTGGAGGTACGATGTCGGCGCGCCCCAAACGAACGAAGATGTTTCGTCTCATTGCATGGTCTCCAGGACGGCTCCGAGCATGTCGAAGGTATCGGCATAAACCTCGGAAATGCTTCTATCGATTTCGGATTGTGTCGGTTGGGATCCGACATCGAACCGGTTACCAAGCGCGTCCCTGACCCGTCCCTGCGTAAAATCGCGTGTGATCCGCTCAGCCTCCCGGAAGTCGGCGTCGGATGCGGATCCGTGCAACGCGTTCGTGCCGATCTCGTTCAGGACCTTGGTAACCACGCTCCGGGTGATCACATCACACAGGAATTCATCGAGTTGATCGCGAGAAAGCTCATCGAATGCGCCTGGATCATCTTCCGCGACCTCTGCGATCGCTTCGAGCATCGCGTCACGGGCGATCGATTCATCGATCGTCCCACCATCGGGACAGATTACCTCCGCGACGGCTTCGAGGACCTCCGCGGCCGGCCGACCCGCAAGGTCTTGAAGATCAAATCGCGCGAGCGCCGCCTCGGCACCTTCGTTCGCGACGGCGCTTGCGAGCCCGGCGACACCTGACGCCACCCGAGTGGAGTGAGGCATTCGGCGTGCTGCCCCGGCACCGCCCCCCGCAGCGCTGACGTAGCCTTTCAGTGCCCGTCCGAGCGACTTGCTACCGCCACCGTTCGTAAAACGGGTGAATTGGCCGCGTGGATAGGTGAAATTGCCGCCGGGAGTTTCCACGTTGGGCGGCGTCTGCGCTGCGCTCAGCTCGTCGCCCTCACCAGGGGTCGGTTTTTCGGTCTCAGAACTATCGCTTCCGGCCTGATCTGACCCTTCATCGCCACCGCCCATGCCCGGATCGACGTCGTCGACCCAATCCGGAACGAGGCCGGACGCGGGTCCACCGTATGAGTTCGAAGTCCCCATTACCCTTTTTCCTTCCCACGGCCAAGTCGTCCACCGCCCGCAGCGAGCTGGAGCGGCTTGTTCTCATCAAGTTTGGCCCAGCCCTCTTTGAGTTTGGCAAACTCTCGTTTGGCTTCCGCTCCGGTGAAGATCTTGTCCCAGCCCGTGGCTGCCCATGGCCCTAACTGACCGCTTGGCAGGTCCGCGAGAAGGCGAACCGTAGGGGTCTGGAGATTGGCGGATATTTTGCAAAGCTCCGCAAGGCCTTCGATGCCACCAGGCCGCTTCTTCAGATCTGTTGCAGCCCTGATCCTTGCGGCCACCACGTCAAAGATCTGCTCGATCTCTCCGGGCGTGAGCTTGGCGATTTCTACTGCCGCTGCGCGCGCGCCTAGGGTACTGCCGCAAAGCTTCTCGATCCAGTCCTCTTTCAGAGCGAGATTGGATCCTGCGGTGAATAGCGCCTTGCGATCTCGGGACACGAACAAATACGGACGCAGATCCTCGTTCGCGAGCGCGGGTGCCACCAGAGCCCATCGTCTGACCCATTCGCTCGCAAGAAGGTCGTCCTCCGGGAGTCTCTCCGTTTGAGCCCGGCCCTTGGCGGTGGCCGGTTTTTTGGATTTTTCGGGCTCTTCATCATCTTTGCGCAGCGTCTGCTCGAGTGTCGCAACGGTTATGGAAGAACCGCTAACAGCGGCCTCGGCCTCGAGGCGTTCGAAGAAATCGGCCTTGAAACGTTCAGCGAGCATCAGCTTGGCGAGGACCGCGGGGTTCACATCGTCACCGATCCCGCGCGCGTCCGCGATCGCGAGACGGAGATTGAGCGTGTTCAAAAATCTCTTGATCTGCCTCGGGTTGCCTTGAGCGCCTTCAGCGAGCGGCAGCGCGAGTTGATCGGCGAGAATGAGCGCATTCTCCAGTTCCGCCGAGACCGCACCGAGACGCTCTTCGATCACACCGCGGCTCAGCCCGTTCCCGTCCCAGGGACGTCTGAGCGCTTCGCGACCCAGGTCGAGCAATGTGTCGAAGGGGGCCGAACCGGTGTCGAGCGAGCTACCGGCGACGAGAAGCGTGAGATAGATTTTGGTCTCGACGTATCCCAGTGGCGGTAGTCGGAACGGCACCTGAATAAGCTTTTCGAGGTAGTTCCGGGCATAGGTCGACGGGCCCGATGATAGCGGCAAGTCCGGGAAATGGGACCTCACGGCGTATTCGATCATTCCCTCGTCGGCGGCGATGACAAAGGCCGCGCCGGGAACGAACAGGAAGAGCCGTATCGCCTCAAGTGTCTCGATCGCCGTGGCGGGAAGGCATCTGTCCAGATCGTCAACAACAACGACGAGGCGATCAATGTCCGCGGCCGCGAGCAGTTCCTCGAATTCCTCCCTGAAGGCATGAATATGGGCAGGCAAGGTTTCGGCTTCAGGGTCGTTAAGACAATCTGTGACATCCTTGACGTACCCTGTCATATCGCCAACCGTCAGTTCTTCGCCACCGGCCAAAAGCTTCTTCCCCTGTTCCATGAGTCCGCCGAGCATGTCCGGGGATGGGATGCCGGTAAGTCCGGTCAGGGCGAGGCCACCCGCCTTGGACGCGACTTTCATGAGATCGACGCGCTTAAGCAGTTTTTTGGATGCGTCTTTCAGCTTGGTGGTGAACGCCCGATCCCTCAGCAATTGCTCTACGATCGTTTCGATGATGACGGTCTTTGCGTCTTCGAGGCCCTGGAACAGCCAGCCGTTGAACCGGACGACGGATGTGCGATCGTCCTCCGAAAACGCGTCCTCCAGCATGAGCAACACGCTCGATTTTCCAGCACCCCAGTCCCCATGGACGCCGACCGTGAGAGGTTCGTTCCCAGAGTCTCTGATCACCTTCGCGACCGTCGCGGAGACGGCTTCCGAGTAGATCATGTCGATGGCGGTCTCGTTATCTGGAATAATCATGAAAGTCATTTCCGTAGGATTTCGAGGTTTCAATAATTGTCGATTGCGCGCAGCTTTGCCGCCTCGTCGCTGGCCGAGTGATTAGTCGTAAACCGGCAGGCTTGCCCGATCTATTGGTCTTCTTTCCTTGTTCGGTTCTCGTCATAACAAGTCTCGAACCGGAACAAATGCTTGGTTGGTTTCAGCGGCGCGTCGCAGCTTTTCGTCAAGCACGTCGATCAAAGAGAGGCGGTTGTGAACGACCTGATGCAGATCCAACCCATCAGCACAGATTATATTTGTGCGTCTACCCGTCCCGAAAGCCTTGAGGCCGTCTTCGGAGAAGCCCGAATTACTGATGAAAAGCCCGCGCGCCCAAGTCGCCTTGCCTGAGACCTTTCCCGAAAAGGTTAGCAGATCGGATTGTCCCGTGCGGCCAGCCTGCCATTTGGCTTCCACGAGGTATGTTTCGCCGTGCAACTTGAAGCTTCCGTCTATCTGTTCGCCTGTCAGTTTGAAAGGCGCTCGCGGCGTCAGACCATACGCGGCGAAAAGTTCGGTTAGAAAGCGCTCATATTCAAAGCCGCGCCGCTGAGGCGGGTGTTCAAACAGGCCGATCAGGCGCGCCGATAGCGTGTGCGCTAACTCGTCCGAAAGCGTGGCCTTCTTTGGTTCCGGAGTCGCCTCCGGCTCGGTTTGGGCTCCCGCCAGTGATTCAAGAAACGTGGGATCGTTTAGTTCGGGCACCTTTATCGACAGACGCAATAGGAGCGCGTTCAGACGATCTACTTCCGCGCGGGTTAGCGGCTCGCCTTTACCTCTGCGCCAAGTCATCGATTGCCGGACGATCGCCAACATCAACGCGCTGAGCTTGTGTCGCCGTTGATTAAGGGTTGACGACAACATTTGAACAATGGCCGGACGCTTGCTCCCTCCGGTCCACAAGTCCTCGCATTGGACTTGTGCTGCTGCCAATGGGAATGCGGTCCGGGAGTTTCCGCTCCCAGGCAAGAAGTTGTAGAGAAGGTCCGCGAGATCCTCGACGCATTGTTCCTCGACGAGATTCATGAGCGACCCCACAGGCATGAGAGCGGAGCAGCGAACATGTTTTCGCCGAACGGTACGACCCGGTCATGGTCGTAGAGTATCATGCCTTGGGCGAATTTCTTGCCGCAGGCGTCCGCTAGTTTTCGCATTCCCGAAAAATCACTTGCCGAAACGGTGGCGGACGACTTCACCTCGATCCCGACGACCTCACCTCGTCGGTTCTCCAATACGATGTCGACCTCGTTCTTGTCCTTGTCTCGGAAATGCGAGAATGTGCACCTCTGTTCGCTCCACGTCGCGATCTTCCGCAACTCACCGAACACGAACGTCTCTAGGATCGCGCCAAAGCTCGTTTTGTCTTTTCGGACTACATCTGGCGAAATATCCCGCATTGCTGCCAAGAGGCCCGCATCGAAAAAATGGAGCTTGGGCGACTTGGTCAGGCGTTTTAGACGGTTCGTGAACCAGGGCTGCAGGGTGTGAACGAGATAGAGGCTCTCGAAAACACTCACATACTTTTGTGTGGTGACATGATTGAGGTCGATGCTGGCACCGATGCCAGTATAATTGACTAGCTGTCCTGAGTGCTCGGCAAGCACCGACATCAGTTTCGGCATGATGGCAAGTTGTTCGATCTGGGCCACGTCTCGGACGTCGCGCTGGACGATCGCATCAAGATACCCGTGATACCAATCCTGCTTTCGCGCCCATCGCACTCGACCGAGCGCTTCTGGATACCCTCCGGAGAGGACGTTTTCAACGAGGTCGTCACCGACAATCATGTGGTCTGCCGTCGGCATCTCCCGCGCAAAGGCCCGATCAATGAACCCCGATTTCGTCCCAATGATTTCTGCTTGCGAGAGTGGCAACAATCGAACGACCTCCATTCGGCCGGCAAGGGAATCCGCCACTTTGGGAATGGTCATGAGATTGGCCGAACCTGTCAGGAGGAACCTCCCCGGTGTCTTGTCGTCATCGACCAAGTTCTTAATGGCGAGTAGAAGGTCGGGTGCGCGTTGGATTTCATCGATTACTGCGCGGTCCAATCCGCGGACGAAACCGACCGGATCATCGATCGCCGACCGCAATACGTTGGCATCGTCCAGTGTCAGAAAGGGTGTCTTGTCCGACGCGATTTCGGTTGCAAGTGTCGTTTTACCGGATTGACGCGGCCCCGAGATGAGGACCACGCGGGTGTCGGACAGCGCCTCTTCCACTCTAGCCTTGGCAAATCTTGGGTACATCGCCGTGCGACTCCTTTTGACCGATTGAAAGTACGTCTCCGACCAATTGAAAGTCAACTACCGACCAATTGAAAGTTGAGATCCGACTGAATGAAAGCCCACAACCTCGAGCTCGCGAGCCTAACGTGTTGGCGACAATCCTGCCTTCTTTGGAACACTGTTCGCCGGTTCTGCGAGACTTCGAGTAAATCACCTCCGTCGTGCCGTGCGATCTCTAGTAGGAAGCGCGAGCACCTGATCCTCTGCTTAGCAACCAGCCTCACGGCCTCCCCAGCTCGGCTTCGCGTGTCGCAGGGGAGAACGGCCCTTCGGTCCGTCGCGCATTCGGCCATGCGGCCTCACCGCGGCGCTGCACCCGGCATCCCGGTTTGCCCGCCTCGCGAGCACGTCTCTCCCTGGCCGCTCCGCCGGATTGCGCTCTGGTCTGTTTTGCGGGGCAAAACGATCCCGCCGCTTCATCCGTCTCCCGCGTCCGGTCGGGCCGTTTGCCTGCTCGTGTCGGGCAAACCTACCGTCAAAACACACACACATGAGCGTGGAAGCATATCCTCCGGATGGCCCCCAAATCAGCCCGCGTCAAGGATCGCAAAACTTTTCGGCGAGGTAGGGGCCAGTGGCGTGGGGCGGCCCCGTGCGTGAGGGTGCGCGTGTGTCGGGTGCTGCGCGCGGAAAACTTTTGCGCCCGGCAAGCCGGCGGCTGCGCCGTCCCTGACCCGGGCAGATTCGGAAACCAGGCATTCGGCCATGCCCCCACACTCACGTGGTGGCTCCACAACCGAATACTGGAGACCAGACATGGCTTACGACACCGCTAACACCTATGAGACTATCGAACTTTACGGACTAACCGAGAAGGACGCGCAGCTGCCGATCCCCGAGGATCACATCCTGACCGACCACATCATCCGCGAGAGCTTCGAGGCTTTGCTCGGGCAGCTGCGCGGGACCGGCCTCGAAGCGGAAATCGAACCGCTGGCCCATGGGCTCGCCACGATCCTGCAGCGCCGCAAGGTGGCACTCAGCAAGGAGGTCGACCGCACCGCCGACAAGATCGGCGCGCTGGCAAAATCCCACGACGGATCGGAGATCGCCGAGACCGCGCTCGAAGAAGCGCAGGCGCGCTTTTTGCAGCTGCGCGAGATCGTCAGCGCCATCGAGGTGATGAGCGAGGCTGCGGCGGAATGCTACGAGATCGAAACGGGCCACGCCTTCATCCCGGCAGCCGGGTCGCGGGCGAGTGTCCGGGCGCAAGAGACCGGGGCGGTCTTCGAGGCCCGGCAGCTGCTCGAACAGCACGACCGTGAGACCGCTGAGAAGTCGAAAGTCGAGGGGGTGCCCCTGATCGTCTCGGGCGCCACCGACTGGACCGATGTCGATGTGATCTTCGACACGCTCGACAAGGTTCGCGAACGGATCAAGCAGAACCGCAACCAGGAGATCTTCCTCTGCCACAAAGGTGGCAAGCACGGGGCTGAGATGATTGCAGCCCGGTGGGCGCGCGCACGAGGTGTCGCGCAGGCGCGCTTCGATCCGCGCTGGTCCGCGCATGGGAGGGCGGCACCGTTCAAGTGCAACGACGAGATGTTGGACGACAAGTTCGCCGCGACTGGGGTTGTTCTCTTCGGCGGCAACGGGGTGGCGCTGAACCTCGGGCAAAAGGCGGAAGCGAAAGGCCTGACGGTCATGCGGGTTGCGGGCCCGGCAAAGAAGACCGCGGAGACGTGAACATAGAGGGTCGCCTTCGGGCGGCCCTTTCGTCATGTCTCATGGCGCGTGCGATCGGTCACACTTGATCGGTAGGTCACGGCGTCCAGCACCGTCATCCCTCTACCCGGTCTCTCAGAGTGCGTCCCATCCGCATCGGTATCGGCTGGGGATGGTGCGCACATCGCACATCGTCAGCAGCGCAAGACGTGAGGGGTCGAGACGTCGCACTTGAGGCTGAAGACCTGCACAACCCTCGGGTGGTGTTTCGGAACATGGCATCCACGCAGGCGCGCTTCGTCTGCTCCCCGGCCAGGCTTGGCGGGACGCGGATGGTGGCGTCGGCGTGATGGCAGGGGTCATCCGGATCACTCCTTTTTGCTCATAGATGTGGATCGCACGGGTTCGGCCCAATCGTGCCCTCAGCTCACGCTTCGGCAAGCACAAATACGGCTTCCACGGCGGAGCCGCGGACCCTCCGCATTTGCACTTGCGACCGGGCCTCTTGCCCCCGTGCTGGCAGATCCCCATCGCAACAAGGAGTAACCCAAATGACCAACCACTACGTCGCCACCGTTCCCGTCAAGTTCACCGACACCGATGGCCAGGAGCGCACCCGTTTTCAGCGCGTGGGTGCGATGTTCCGCAACACCCGCAACGGGGACGGCTCGGAGTTCTTCAGCCTCAAGCTCGACTTTCCCGTCGCGGTCTCGGAGCTGGTGATGTTCCCACCGAGCGCGAAAGATCCCCAGGACTAAATCCTCTGACGAGGATGGGCCGCCCCAGGACGATTTTGGGGCGGCCCGATCCCTGTTCCAGGGATGCCGTCACCGGCGTGGGTGATCGCCGACAGCGACCTCCTCTTGGTGACGGTCGCTGCGCGTTCAACGGACGCACTCCGCCCGGAATGATCAGGCTGCGACAGACCGGACAGTCAGCCTCAAGGGGGCCATCCACAAAAACCTATCGGCCAGGGCCTCCCGGTTTTTGCGGCAGAGATTTGGCGGAGCCGAATCTGGCCCTCCTTGACCCTGCCTGTCCACCCTGTCGGAGGGGTTTGCGCCCGCCCGCGGTTCCGTCCGAACACTTGGCGTTCGGCCAGACCCTCGGGCGGTGCTGGGGAAGGGGACCCATTGGACAGGTGGGGTTCTTGTTGGCGAGGGGGCAGGCCCGCGTCCCTGCGGGCCGCGGGGGAAGCGGACACCAAGGCTGCCTGAGACTGAATGCGACGTAAGTATATAATTGACAGGAGAGTATATTAACGTAAGGTGGGGGCAGCCTTGGTGGAAGGTGGCAGGAAATAGGGGGTCTTTCTTCCGCATGTCCCGAACAAAACGCCTGACAGAGATCGAGAAGATGCAGATCGTCCGCGAGGCCGCGGAGGGTGTGTCGACGTCCGAGCTGGCTGCGCGGTTCGGTGTTACATCGCGCGCCGTGCGCTACGTGTTGAAAGCCGATGCCGAGCGCCAGACGGATGCTGCGATCCCGGTCTCAGCAGTCAGTGTGAAGGTCACGGCTGCGGAGCTGGCGGCGCTCGATGAAGTGCTGGCCGCCGCTGGGATCGAGAGCCGGGCCGAGGGGCTGCGGCGGCTCATTCAGGCGGCGGGTGGGGTGTTTGTTCCGGACGCGCAGATGGCGGCAGAGATGGCGCGCTACCGCGCCTCGTTGCACGAGGTTGGCAATGGGGTCGCGCAGATCGCCAAGCAGATGACGCAGGCCAACCGGCGGGGGCAGGGGGCCGTGGGGGGCACGAGTGCCGAGTTCACCGAATTGCGCCTCGCGCAGATGCGCGGGCTGGCGCGGTTCATTCTGGATTCCGCGGACGAGATCGATCTGCTTCTGCGCCGCCGTCGGGACGCGATGCAGCTGCAGGCCACGGCCGCGCTGAGGGAGTTTGCGCATGCGGCTGAATGATGCGGTTGACGCAGTTACCGGGGAGGTTTTCCGGGATGGCTGGAGCCGGATCCGGGGCTCGATGCAGGGGCTACATGTCGCCAAGCAGAAACAGCTCATGCGCGCGGCAGCCGGGCACCGTCCGGCGGTCTTCAAGGCGATCCGGGGCGGGGGTACGCATACCAAATCACAGCTCGCAAACCAGCTCGATTACCTCACCACCAAGTCCACCCATATCGTCGACTCGAGCGGGTTTCTGGACGGCAAGGCGAAGCTCGAGGCCGGTGACATCAAGGACCTGACCGAGCGCTTTGCCAAGCGGTGGGATGCGGGCTTCAAGCCCAAGCTCGGACAGACCACGCATATGCTCATGTCCTTCCCCATCGGCACGCGGGGCGAGGATGTGCGTGACATCGCGACGGATGTGGCCGAGCGGTTCTTCCAGAGTGACGCGGGGCATTTCGACTACATCATCGCGGTGCATGAAGACCGCGATCACCCGCATGCGCATCTGGTGCTGAACCGCCGCTCGCAAGAAGGCGAGTTCTTTTTCCTCGGGCGCAACCATCGCTTCAACTATGACGATTTCCGCCTTGCCATGGTCGAGGAGGCGGAAAAGTATGGTGTACGGCTGGAGGCCACGCGGCGGGTGGATCGCGGGGTTGTGCATTACCCAGCCCCTACCCGCGAGGTTTATGCGGCGAAAGAAGAGGGTCGCGCGCCCCGCGAGCGGGAACGTGTGGGGGCCGATCTGAACCGGACGCTCGCGGAGATTGCCAATACCAGAACCGTCTACCACTCGCTTGCCGCGGAGGCTTCGCGTGAGGCCCGCGAGGATATTGCCGGAGCCCTCTTTCGCGCGGGCGAGGTGCTGGCGCATGGCGGGCAGGTGGACCGAACAGGAGATGTGTATATGGCCGAGGATCAAAGCTTTGAGGATTTGAGAAGCCTCTATGCGGAAAAGCTCGCGCGGGTGCAGGGCATGATCGCCGAGAAGTCTGACGCGGAACGTCCCGCGTTGGAAAAACGCCTCATCGAGATCCAGACACAGGTCCAACACATGCAGCCGCTCGGTTTGCGATCATCCACGCTGTCTGAGGCGCCGTCGGAGGGCGGGGTCTACTCAGAGGCAAACATCCAAGAGAGCCATCTCGAACGCCTCGCCGAGCCGCGCCTGCGCTCACGGATCGACGCGGCCCTGCGGGGTACGGGGATCAGCACATCGGAAGTGGTGGCCCGGATCGAGACGGGCGCCTCAAATGCAGCGCTCGAGCATCAATGGATCGCCGATGATCTCTCCAAGGTGGCCGAGGCACGCGATCTGAACCTCGAACGCCGCGCCGATCTGGAACAGGCGCGCGACATTCTCAACGATGTCCATGTCGAACTTGGTACGCTGTTGGAGCGGGAAAACGTGCTGCGCCGGGATGGCGTCGTGGAAGCGGAACCGGTCAGCGAACGGTTCCATTATCACCGGGACGCGGTCCGGGCGATGGAAGGGACAATCCGACAGGAGATGCGCGCAGACGGCCTAACCGCGCAGCAGATCGAGGACCGGGACTGGGAGGTTGTCTCAAGGGCGGAGCGCCGGATCGAGACGGAGCAGCGCGCGTATCTCGAGGCGCACCCGGAGCTGCTCGCACGCCCAACCGATGTGATCGACCGGTCTGAACCCTATCGGGAGACCATCACCGATGTGGCCCGCGCCAGCGGGATCACCCGCGAGGTCGACCGGATCATGGAGGCGCGCGACATTCGCACGTCCGTTGCGGATGCTGTCGCGGATGATTTGCGCGTGCGCTATCCGGACATGCCGTCCCACCTCGCCCGTGGGCTCGGCGCGACCTATGCCGCCGTTGTGGAGATCCGGGACACTGAGGCCATCAATCAGGTTCGCCGCGAAACCGAGATGCGCGAGGGGCTTGGGTCTGGCACGCGTGACGAACGTCTAGCCACCGGCGATGAAACTGCGCCGCAGTCTAACCGTACCGGCCGCCTCGCAGACGAGATTGCGCGTGTCTTGGACCATGAGCGGGCGGGGGAGTTGTCCGCGCCCTTCGAGACGGAGGCGGAGCGGGATGCTTTCCGAACCGAGATCGCGCGGGTGCTTGATGACCGTCAACTTGAGCGGCTCACATCCGGCGATGCCGATGCGTTGGACAAGGTTCTCGAGGACCGCCTCGACCGGCTCTATGTCGCCAAGGTCTATCTGCAATCGGATGCCGCGACGGCCAACACGGAGGCCTTGCGCCAGGTGGTCGATGATCTCGCCGACGCCGAGTATGAAAAACACCGCATTGGCGATGTGGATGGCGAAACCGAGCGGGGCCAGGTCCATTGAGCGCCGCCATGGGAAAAGCGCGTATCGCCACAGGCGTCCTGTTGGTGACGCTGGTGACCGCCGCCATGGGCTATACCATCGCCTCGGCGGTGCTGACCTACCAGGATCTCGGCTTCGGGGCCGAGATCGACTTTGCCTATATCGCGCAGAACTATCTGGCGATCCGCGATCGCCGCCCCGAAGATGCCCAGCTCATCCACCTGATCGTCGGCAGCTTTGCCGCCGCTGGCATGATGCTGAGCCTTGCTCTTTCGGGATCGGCCCTCACACGCTTTGGACAGACCCATTGGCAGTCTGCCCGCGAGATGAAGGCCAACGGGTTTTTCGGGGCGCCTGGGACTGGGTTCATCCTCGGCAAGCTTGGGACGCCCGGCTCCCGCGCAAAATACATTTGCTCCAAGGTCTTCCCGCATGCGCTGATCGTGGCGCCCACGGGCCGCGGCAAGACCACGGGCTTTGTCATTCCGAACCTGCTGACCTGGCAGGGCTCTGCCGTGACTCTCGATGTGAAGGGCGAGTGTTTCGAGGCCACGGCCCGGCACCGCGCCGCCCAGGGCGACAAGGTCTATCGCTTTGCCCCCACCGATTGGGAGGGCAAGCGCACGCATCGCTACAACCCGCTCCTGCGCATCTATCAACTGAAAGACCCCGCGCGCCAGCAGATGGAATTGCAGCTTCTGGCGACGCTCTTCCTGCAGAGCGACAATGACCGGGTGCAGGGCCTCCTCAAAGGCGGGATCGATCTCTTCGTGGCGGCAGGCCTGCTGGCCTTCCAGCGCAAGCGCCCGACCCTGGGCGAGATCTACCGCATCGCGGCCTCGGGCGGGAACAAGCAGAAGGAGTATTTCGCGCGGGGCCACGAGGTCGACAACAGGGCCGCCAAGCTGATCTTCACGCGGCTCGCGTCGACCAACAACGATACGCTGACCTCTTACGTTTCGCTCCTGATGACCTCGGGGCTCGATCAATGGCAGAACCCGGCCATAGACGAGGCAACGGCTGCGTCGGACTTTGATTTCCGCACGATCCGCAAGAAGCCCTTCTCGGTCTATCTCGTGGTTCAGCCGTTGATGGTGAAGCCCCTCGCGCCGCTGATCCGGCTCTTCTTCTCTGATCTCCTCTCCGCCATGCAGGAGAAGGATCCCGGGCCGGATGAGCCATGGCCCGTGATGATCATGCTCGATGAGTTCAACCGCTTGGGCAAAATGCCGATCGTGGTCGAAAGCATCGAGACCCTGCGCACCTACCGTGGCCATCTGGCCGTTGTCACCCAAACCATCCCCGCCCTCGATGAAATCTATGGAGAGAATACCCGCCGTGCGCTGCAGGGCAACGCGGGCGTGAAACTCTATCTGACGCCCTCGGATGAAAAGACCGTCGAGGAGTTGAGCAAGGCGGTCGGCAAGACCACGAAGACCGTGGTCACGCGCTCCCAGTCGATCGGCAAGAACCCTTTTGAAGGGCGCAGCCAGTCGACCCGGACCGAAGAAAGCTCCTTGCTCCCTGAAGACGAGGCGCGCCGCCTGCCGCTCGACGAGATCGTCATGGTCATCGACGCGCAAATGCCGGTGCGGGCCAAACGGATCCAGTATTTTGACGATCGGCTGTTCAAGGCGATCCACGCGGCGCAGACGGGCGAGTTGCCGTTTCCGAAGCCTGAGGGAGGGGGATCGCAAGGCACGCTGCCGCTGAGCATGCGCGCCATGCCGATGACACCGCCACTGGACGGGCCAGGCGGATCCGAGGCCGACGTTGAGGCCGCACGCCAGGCTGCTGATGGCCAATCGTCAGGGCAAACCGAGGTCGCCCCAAAGAAGACCGCGCCCGTCGTTCAAGCTGTTATCTCTGAGGAACAGCGACAGATGGAGATGGATTTTGGCAGCCAGGTTGCGGATGCCGAGACAATGGGGGTGGATAATGAGGCGCAGATGCGCTCTGCCGTTGATGGCTTGGACGATATGGAAGCGATGCTGCAGGAGGGTGATGTCGAAAAGCTGCTTGCTCGATAGCGTGTTGGGCATGATTTTCTGCTAGGCGGGGCGGGGAGCTGACCTTCGCTGCGACATGCACCAACGGCCGGTTTGGTGAAGGATTTTCGATGCGGGCCGTGGTGCAACGGTGCCGGTTTGCGCGTCGTCGGCCCGCGTTGGAAATCCTCCCAAGGTGGAAGCCGCGGTGGCCGGGCGCTGTCTATGGGGAAAGTGAGCTGAGGTTTCCAGCGACGCTGGAGCATGGCTGACGTCTCGGAGGATGTCGACCGTCTCCAAGGGCGCCCTGATCTGCGCTGGCGATGATATTCGGTCTCTTATGGCGTATTTCACCGGTGGTTCGCGGGCGCGGCACTGCGTAAGGCAAGACTGAGCCGGTCGGGAACGGGTGTGAGAGCCGGAGCGATGTTCGTGACAGTGACGGGCGGTTCGTCATGCGGCCTGCTCCCGTGGCGGTGCGCGCGACATTGGTTTCTGGCCGCGGCGGAATATCTCGATGATGCGCATCGGGCCACCGCAGCACGGGCACGGCTCGCGCAGGGTGAGCGGGGCCGGCTCAGCTGGTTCATGTGCTTCCAGTTCGGTCGGCCGCTGCCCGAGCAGGTCGCGGATACGGGTGATGGTGGCCTTGCGTGTCGCGCTGGCCAGCAAGCCGTAGTGCCGGATGCGGTGGAAACCGTCGGGGAGGACATGCATCAGGAAGCGACGGATGAACTCCGGCGTCGACAGGCGCATGACCTTCTGCCTGTCACCGGACTTGATGCGGTAATCCTTCCATCGAAACGCGACAGTCTGGGTGTCGGCGCTGATCAGGCGATGGTTCGAGATCGCGACGCGGTGGGTGTATCGGCTCAGGTACGCCAGCACCGCCTCGGGGCCGCCGAACGGTGGCTTGGCGTAGACAACCCATTCGACCTTGCGGAATGGCGCGAGCCAGGCGGCGTAGGCATCTGCCTGTGCCAGCCGTTCGAGCTCGCCATGGAAGGCCAGGTCCCCGGCGCGATGCAGCGCCTGCAACCCGTCGAGGAACAGGCGCCGAAACAGGCGCGACTGCACCCGCACGTGCAGGAAGAACCCGGGCTTGCTGGCGACCCAGCGGGTGCCGTCCGGCGACAGGCCTCCGCCGGGTACGATCATGTGGATGTGGGGGTGATGCGTCAGCGCCGATCCCCAAGTGTGTAGAACGCTGGTCATGCCGACCCGGGCGCCGAGGCGCTTGGGATCGGCGGCGATGGTCATCAACGTCTCTGCGGACGCCTTGAAAAGCAGGCCATACACCGCCTTCTTGTTCCAGAAAGCGATTTGCGCGATCTCGGCTGGCAGGGTGAAGACCACGTGGAAATACTCCACGGGCAACAGGTCCTCGGCGCGCGCGGCCATCCAGTCGCGCGCCGCCGGCCCCTGGCACTTCGGGCAATGGCGGTTCTTGCAGGAATTGTAGGCGATATGGTGGTGGCCACACTTGGCACACCCGGCCACATGCCCGCCGAGAGCCTCGGTCCGGCAGGCTTCGATGGCTGACATCACCTTGAGCTGGGAGAGGCTGACGCGTCCCGCATTGGCCTGCCGCCACGCAGGGCCATGAGCGCGAAGGATGTCAGCGATCTCCAGCCTTGGCCGGGGCACCCCGGCGCCCGGTCATTCCAGACTTCGCTTCACCGTCTGATCCTGCAGCTTGGCCAGCATCTCGTAGGGGCTGACGGTGTCACGGATCGTCTTGGTCGCGACATGCGTGTACTGCGCCGTTGTCGTGAGCTTGGCGTGGCCAAGCAGGACCTGGATCACCCGCACATCTGTGTTGGCCTCGAGCAGGTGCGTCGCAAAGCTGTGCCTGAGCGTGTGCAGCGTCGCCGGCTTGCTGATCCCGGCCATGTGCTTGGCCGAGGTGAAAGCCCGGTTCAGCTGCCGAGGCGAGATCGGATTGATCTTCGGCTTGCCCGGGAACAGCCAGCCCTCGGGGTGAGCCTCTCGCCACCAGTCACGCAGCAGGTTCAGCAAGCCCGGGGACAGCATGACCTTGCGGTCCTTCCGCCCCTTGCCCTGCTCGACATGGATCAGCATCCGGTCGCTGTCGATGTCGCCGATCTTGAGATTGCAGACCTCGGCGGCACGGAGCCCCGCACCATACGAGATGCTGAGCGCAGCCCGATACTTCAGGCCGGGCCCGGGCGCCGCCATCAAGATGTCGGACACCTCCTCAACGCTGAACACGATCGGCAGTTTCCGCGGTTCGGTGCGGAATTGCATGTAACGCTTCATCTCCTCCCGCCTGCAGGTCATGCCGAAGAAGAACCGCAGTGCCACGATCCGCACGTTGAACGTCGACGGCGTGACCCCGCTATCCGTCATGTGCAGCTGATAGGCGCGCAGATCTTCCGGCGTCGCCGTGTCGGGTGATCGTCCGAGAAAGGCCGCGAAATCCTTGATCGCCCGGATGTGCGACTTCTGTGCCTTATCGCCCATCCCGCGGATACGCATGTCTTCGATCATCCGCTGACGAAGCGGGCTTACTCTCTCCTCTGTCATGGGAACCTCCTGTCTGATGATTGAGAAGGTCCCAATCGTCAGCCAGGTCGGTCAGATCGCATAATGCGCGCCGCTATGGGCGGCTCACTCCATCAGCCAAATGCGCCAATGCCGCGGAGCGGCTTCGTCCTTGGGCGTAATGCGATCTGTAAGTGGGAAGAGACGACAGCTACGCAAAGCTCACTCCTCAGAAGCCATCCGCTCCTTCCAGCGGATCACAATATTGCCCCCGATGTCTCGGATCGGTTTTGGCGGCAAGCGCGTCGGCGGTGCAGCAGCGGTGAAGTGTCGGGTGATGTCACTCTCTTCCGCGCAAGCCAGTTCAGCGGCACCCATGCCCGTGAGTGTCCCGCGCGTCTTGCCGAGCCCGTTCTGAACACACGCGGAAAAGAGCCCCGGCTTGGGCTCCTGCATAACGGACACGCCGTTGAGCGAAAGACAAAGATGACCGGCCCATTGGTATTCCGGGGTCATCCCAGCGAGTTGCGGAAAGCGCTGGTCGAACTTTTCGCGCTGGATGCGGATCGCCCGGGCAAGATCGGTGGCGCTTGCCTGCATGCCTGAACGCAGCGTTGCGAAGGTCCGCGTGATGATGCGGTTACCGCCCTGCGGCGTGTCGATACGGCGTACGGTAGTGCCCATCGGATTTGATGGCGTGATGCCCCATCTGACGGCGCCGCCCAAGCGGGCCTGCATATCATCATCCAGCTCAGGCGTCATAGAGGCGTAAAGAAAGAGCTGCATGAGCCGCCCTTTGGCTAAGCCGAAGCTCTCGAGATGGCCGTTGGTCGCAAGGATCACTCGTGATGTGGTCACCGCGCCTTGCCTGGTCTGCACTCGCCAGTCTGATCCCGTGCGGACCAGGGCTGTGACCGGCGCGTTTTCGTGGATGTCGACCTCAGCCGCGAGGCCCTTGGCAAACTCCCGCATATCGCCTGCCGGTTGCAGCATCACCGTGCCGGGTGTGAAAACGACAGAGCGGTAATGCCGACTACCGGCCAGTTGCCGACCAGATGGTCTACAATTCCATTCGGGACAGCTCCGCGCAGCAGACGATTTCGGTGCAGTCGACCTTCGCGCGACGCAACACAAAGCTGAACGCAGCCGTCCGGCTTATGCGTGAGACGCTCGAGACGCCGATGCGCACGGCCGAGCTCGCGTCCGAAGTCGGTGTCTCCAGGCGTCAACTCGAGCGCCTTTTCACCAATCACCTCGGCCATCCACCGCACACATATTATCGCAAGTTGCGAATGGACCGCGCACAGCGCCTGCTTCTTCAGACTGACATGTCGGTACTCGAGGTTGCGCTCTCCTGTGGCTACGGCAGCACGAACCATTTCGCGCAGCACTACAGGCGCGCGTCCGGAGTGACGCCGTCAAAGCAGCGCTTCCGGATTTCAGGGCTAAATAATTAAAATAAAGCGCCAGCGTGAGCTGCGTGACGCTGCGAGCGCGTCGGTGGTGATACACAAAAGCGATATGCTTTTTACCCTTTTCGCTGTTTTGGCGAATGAGGTCGGCTGTTCAGGATGATCTGCCCCAGAAGGGGTCTCTTCCAAGAGCAGGGCTGCCTTGTAACGAAATCCTGGATCGTATCGAAGATACCGAACGCAAAGCTCCGGAGAGCGCGAATGGAGCTTTGTCGTCGGGAGGCCGATCCGGCTTCACAGGTTCGATTAAACGAAGCCGGGTATTACACCAGACCAAACGGGTATTGGACTTTGAGCCGCCCGAGATCGACCATCCCCCGTGCAAATAGACGCATGGATGGAAGCTCGAAGTGACAAAAATCGACCGCATCGAAACGACGATCCTGGATATCCCCACTATTCGGGGACATGTCCTGTCGATGACAACGATGATGCTGCAGTCTATCGTGCTCGTCCGCGTCAAGTTCGCGGATGGATCGGTTGGCTACGGCGAAGGGACATCGATCGGCGGCATGAGCTATGGCGCTGAGAGCCCTGAAAGCATCAAGACTGCGATTGATACCTACATTACGCCTCTGATTTTGGGTCGGGACGGTGACCAGATCAATGTTCTGATCGATATGATTGACCGCGGGGTGAAGGGTAATCCAATCGCCCGGTGTGCTGTCGAGACTGCGCTGTGGGACGGCCTGGCCAAGCGGCTCGGCGTATCAATTGCAAAGCTGTTCGGCGGACCTGTTCGGACCGCCATGCCGGTGGCCTGGACCCTCGCCTCTGGCAATGCCGAGACCGATATCAGCGAGGCGCACGAGATGATCGGCGCCAAGCGCCATAACATCTTCAAGCTGAAGATCGGCAAGCGCCCGGTGCGGGAGGATGTCGCCCACGTCGCTGCGATCTGTGATGCGGTCGGCGATCAAGCCTCGATCCGTGTTGACGTCAATCAAGCGTGGTCGCTGGCCGACGCACGCTGGGGTCTGCGCGGTCTGCAGGAGATCGGTGTCGACTTGGTCGAGCAACCCGTTGGCGCAGGCCACATCGCTCAGTTGAGGTCGCTGACCGACGCCTACGAGATCGCGGTCATGGCCGATGAGGCGCTACAGGGGCCGGTGTCGGCGATGAAGGTGGCGGCGAATCGGTCGGCTGATGTTTTCGCAGTCAAGATAGCGCAATCCGGCGGTTTGAAGCGGGGCAATGAGGTAATAGCCATCGGTCAAGCGTCGGGGATTGGCCTGTATGCGGGCACGATGCTCGAAGCGGGCATCGGCACCGCGGCTGCGCTTCAATTGTTTTCGACTGTGCCCGTGCTCGAATGGGGGACGGAGCTCTTCGGACCTCTGCTTCTACGCCATGAGATTCTCGCGCGCCCGATCGAATATCGCGACTTCAACGTGCATCTGCCCGACGGGCTTGGCCTTGGTGCCGAGCCCGATCCGGAAGCCGTGACCCAGTTTAGCCGGGACCGAAGCAGCAGTGTTCACGCTGTGAGCGCCCAGACCTGAAACACATCCGAACCAGGAGGAGAAACCACATGTTTACTGAAGCCAACTTGGCCAGCCTGGAGAAGCGGCTGGAAGGCATCGTCGAAGAGGGCGATCACAACGGGATCTATCGCGCACGCCGCGATATGTTCACCGATAGCGAGCTTTTTGAGCTCGAGATGAAGCACATCTTCGAGGGCAATTGGGTCTTCATGGCGCATGAAAGCCAGATCCCCAATCCCGGCGACTACTTCACCGCGCATCTCGGACGCGTTCCGGTCGTGATTACGCGTGACAAGAACGGCGAGCTGCACTGCCTGGTGAATTCCTGCACGCATCGCGGTGCCATGTTGTGCCGCTTCAAGCGCAACAACACCAAGACATTCACCTGCCCGTTCCACGGCTGGACGTTCTCGAATGACGGGCGTCTGCTGAAGGTAAAGAACCCCAAGGATGCCGGCTATCCGGAAGACTTTAACAAGGACGGAAGCCACGACCTGCGCCGCGTGAAGCTGGGCAACTACCGGGGCTTTCTCTGGGGATCGCTGAACCACGACGTGCCGGAGATCGAGGAGTATCTGGGCGAGACGACCAAGCTCATCGATCTGATCGTTGACCAGTCCGATGAAGGCGTTGAGGTGCTGCGCGGTTCGTCCACCTACACCTTTGACGGCAACTGGAAGCTGCAGGCCGAGAACGGCGCTGACGGCTACCACGTCTCCTCGGTGCACTGGAACTACGTGCAAACCACGTCCCGTCGCGGCCAGGAAGGCCGCGAGGACAAGATCAAGGCGAATGACGCTTCCAAGTGGGACCAGCAGCGCGGTGGTTTTTATGCCTTCAACCACGGGCACATCCTGCTGTGGAATATCTGGGCCGACGCCTCGAACCGACCCGCCTACATGCGCTGGGACGAATACAAGGAAAAGCATGGCGAGACCCGTGCGCGTTGGATGGTGCAGTCGCTCCGTAACCTCTGCATCTACCCGAACGTGTTCCTGATGGACCAGTTCAGCTCTCAGATCCGCATGTTCCGGCCCATCGACGTCGACAAGACCGAAGTCACGATCTACTGCATCGCGCCCAAGGGCGAGAGCCAGGAAGCCCGGTCGCGCCGGATCCGTCAGTACGAGGATTTCTTCAACGCTTCGGGCATGGCGACCCCGGACGACACCGAGGAATTCCGTGCGACCCAGCGCGGCTACGCCGCAGCGGCGGTCGCGCCGTGGAACGATCTCAACCGTGGTGCGACCCACTGGATCGACGGGCCTGACGATACCGCGGAAGAGCTTGGCATCACGCCCCTCATGTCGGGTCCGAAGCAGGAAGACGAAGGGCTCTTCGTTGTCCAGCACGGACACTGGGCCGAGCGGATGCTCGACGCCGTCCGGGCCGAGCGCGAGAAGCTCGCAGCTAAACCCATGGCAGCGGAGTAAAAGCAATGAATGTTCAGACTCTCACCAAGACTGTCGAAGCCGTCGTGCCGAAGAGCTTGACCTACGACCAGATCGCCATGTTCCTCTACGCCGAGGCCCGCTGCCTCGACGACCGGGATTGGGACGCCTGGCTGGAGTTCTATCACCAGGATTGCGAGTTCTGGATGCCGGCATGGGACGATTTCGACACCCTGACCGAAGATCCGCAAAACGAGATGTCGCTGATCTACTATCCGGACAAGTCCGGGATCGAGGACCGCGTTTTCCGTATCAAGACCGACAGGTCGTCGGCGACTTCGCTGCCCGAGCCGCGCACCAACCACAATATCTCGAACATCGAGGTACTGTCGGATGACGGCAAGGAGATCCGGGTGCGGTTCAACTGGGTGACAAAGTCGTTCCGCTACGGCGACACCGACACGCATTGGGGGACGTCGTTCTACGCGATCGACATCTCCGGTGAGCGACCGCTGATCTCTGACAAGAAGGTCGTTCTCAAGAACGATCACATTCACCACGTGATCGACATCTACCACATCTAATCCCGGATCTCCGGGAGGACCGAAACCACCCCGCGCGCGAATGCGCGCGGGCGCAAGGGAGGAGTATGTCATGACCTACCAAGTGGTTCTGAATTTCGAGGATGGCGTGTCTCGCGTCATTTCCTGTGACGACGCCGAGAAGGTCACCGACGCCGCCTTCCGTCACAAGATAAACCTGCCGATGGACTGTCGGGACGGCGTCTGCGGTACCTGCAAGTGCAAGGTAGGTGCCGGGGACTACGAGATGGAGTTCTATCTCGAGGACGAAGCAATGACCGAGGAGGAGGAGCAGGAAGGCTACGCGCTCCTTTGCCAGACCACCGTGTCATCGGATGCCGTTTTCAACGTTATGGCGTCGTCCGAAGCATGCAAGACCGGCGCGCAGCAGACCGCAGGCGAGGTCATCGCAGCGGAAAAGCTGTCTGAGACTTCTTTCAATCTCCGTGTGAAGCTTGAAAAACCCCTGGGTTTTCTTCCCGGACAATATGTCAACGTCTCGGTGCCCGGTACCGAAGAGACGAGATCCTATTCCTTCTCGTCGAAGCCCGGCACGGACGAAGCGACCTTTCTCATCCGCAATCTGGAAGGCGGCGTAATGTCGTCCTACCTCGCGGAGCGCGCTTCTGCCGGCGACAAGGTCGAGCTGACCGGTCCGATGGGTATCTTTTACCTTCGCGAAATGAAACGCCCGCAGCTTTGGCTGGCAGGCGGCACCGGCCTCGCGCCATTCCTGTCGATGCTCGAGAAAGTGGCCGAAGAGGGTACAGACCAGCCCATCACGCTCTACTACGCGGTGACCAGAGCAGCGGACCTCGTGGAGTTGGAGCGGGTCGAGCAATTGGCTGAGAAAATCGGAACCGTCACTGTTGTGACGATCCTGGCAGCAGAAGACGAAGAGCACGCCCTGAAGGGCTATGTCACAGATCACCTCTCGGAAAAGGACATGAACGACGGTGACGTCGATGTCTATCTCTGTGGCCCACCGCCCATGGTCGATGCCGTGAGCAAGCACTTTAAAACGCTTGGAACTGAGCCCGCGCAGTTCTTCTACGAGAAGTTCAACCCGTCCGAGTCCAAAGCCGAGGCTGCCTGAGATGCGGTTCTCCGGAAAGACAATGGTGGTGACCGGTGCCGCGCAAGGCATTGGCAGACGCGTTGCGGAACGTGCCGCCGCCGAGGGTGCCGAGGTACTGATCGTCGACCGTGCTCAGGCGCGCAATGACGTCGTAAAGGCGATCAAGGCGGCCGGTGGGACAGCCCATGCGGTGGCCGCAAACCTGGAGACCTATTCAGGCTGCAAGAAAGCGATCGACAAGGCGATCTCGCTTTGGGGGCGTATCGACATACTCGTGAACAACGTCGGCGGCACCATCTGGGCCAAACCGTACGAACACTATGATCCCAAACAGATCGACGCAGAGATCAGCCGGTCGCTCATGCCGACGCTCTACTGCTGCCACCTTGCTCTCGCGCCAATGCTCGAAGCGGGGAAGGGTGTCATAGTAAATGTCAGCTCGATCGCGACGCGGGGATTGAATCGTGTTCCCTATGGCGCGGCGAAGGGCGGCGTCAACGCGCTGACCCAGAACCTTGCCTGGGAAGTGGCCGAACGCGGCATTCGCGTTGTCGCTACCGCCCCTGGCGGGACTGAAGCACCTCCGCGCATCACGTCCCGCATTCCCGATAAGGGGGAAGCGCAGCGCGAGGACTGGTACCAGGCGATCATCGACCAGACGGTCCAGTCTTCGTTTCTCAAGCGGTACAGCACGCTCGATGAACAGGCTGCCCCAATCCTTTTCCTGGCCTCAGACGAGGCTTCTTACCTCACCGGCGTCACTCTACCCGTAGGCGGCGGCGATCTCGGCTGAGCGGTCATCGCCAGCTTTTCACCCAAGGGAGGACAACATGAAACATACCACACTAACCTTTTCGGCCGCTGTATTGGCTGCGGGTTTAACCGCCCAGAGCGCACAGGCCCAAGATCAGATCGATGTCGGCC
Organism: Roseivivax sp. THAF197b; assembly: GCF_009363255.1. Taxonomy (NCBI): domain Bacteria; kingdom Pseudomonadati; phylum Pseudomonadota; class Alphaproteobacteria; order Rhodobacterales; family Roseobacteraceae; genus Roseivivax; species Roseivivax sp. THAF197b. The sequence goes on from NZ_CP045320.1 coordinate 41,158, forward strand.
TACTGCTGCCATATTCGGGCGTCTACGCAGCGCTCGGCAACGATATACAGGCCGGCTTTGAACTTGGTCTCGCAGCCTACGGTGACGAGGTCGAGCAGACGTTCAACCTCCATATCGAAGACACCGAGGTTAAACCGCCGGTTGGTCTGGCCAAAGCGCGCAAACTCGTGCTTCAGGATGATGTCGATGTCATGGTCGGCATCGTATCCTCCGCAGTCCTCGGTGCCGTCTCGGACATCGTGGCGCAAATGGAAGTCCCGCTGATTGTCGCCAATGCAGGCAATGACGACGCAACCGGCGCGGGCTGCTCGCCCTATATCACGCGCCTCAGCTTTGCGAATGGCCAGATCAATCGCCCGATGGGCGAATGGATGGCCGGTCAGGGGATCGAGACCGTCTATACCCTTGCGCCCGATTATGCCGCCGGGCGGCAGATGATCGAGGCCTTCACCGCCGGCTTTACCGAGGCAGGCGGCGAGGTCGTTGGCTCGCAATACACGCCTTTCCAGCAGACCACCGACTTCGGTCCCTACCTGACCGAGGCGAAATCGTCCGGTGCAGATGCGGTCTATGTCTTCTATGCCGGGGGCGAGGCGATCTCTTTCGTCAAGCAATATGACAGCTTCGGCCTGAAGGCGGAAATGCCGCTCTACGGTGCCGGTTTCTTGACTTCGCCGCTTTACGTGAATGCCGAAGGCCCCGCCGCGGTGGGCGTGATTGCTGCGCTGCATTATGTTCCGACCATCGAAAATGCAGAAAACGATGCCTTCGTGACGGCCTTCCAGGAAAAGACTGGGCGTCAGCCGTCGGAATTCGCGGTGCACGGGTACGACTCGGCTCGCGCCATCATTGAGGCAGTGAAAACCGGCGCAACCACGCGTTCGGAAATTGCAGCAGCACTATCGAAGGTTAGCTTCGATGGCCCGCGCGGTGCCTTGTCAATCGATCCCGCGACCAACAACATCATCCAGCCGATCTACGTCTATGAGACTGTTGAGGCAGAAGGTGGTGAGGGGCTGACCCAGCGCATCATTGCACAGCTTGACGCCGAGCAGATGCCCCCGAATGGCTGCGAGATGAAGCCGATCAACTGATCGCCACTTACCAGACCGGCCGCGCGAAAAGGCGCGGCCGCCTACTTCAACGGAGGAAAAGATCCATGTCGGGCGATCCCGGATTCTGGATATTGCAGACGCTGAACGCCCTTCAGCTGTCGATGCTTCTGTTCCTGCTCTCCGTCGGATTGACGGTGATCTTCGGACTGATGCATTTCGTCAACCTGGCCCACGGTGCGCTTTATGCGCTCGGAGCCTATGTGGCCGCGACATTCGCGGGCATGGCCGGGTATTGGGTCGGCTTCTTCGCCGCACCCGTGGCGGTCGCTTTGTTCGGTATTTTGCTCTACTGGGGCCTTATTCAGCGGATGCGGAAATCCGGCCCTATGGCACAGGTCCTTGTGACCTTCGGTCTGATCTTCGCACTTTGGGATCTGACCCGAATCATCTGGGGAGATATCGCTGTCGGGATCGAGACGCCGGCCCTGCTGTCTGGCCGCATTTCGCTGCTTGGTGTTGATTATCCGGCCTATCGTCTCTTCGTGATCTTTCTGGGCGGAGTGGTCTTCGCAGCACTGGCTGTCATACTCGGACGAACACAGATCGGTGCGATGATCCGTGCTGGTGTCGATAATGACGACATGGCCGCCTGCCTTGGCATCAATGTCGAGAAACTGTTTTTTGCGGTCTTCTGCGTAGGCTGTGCCCTGGCGGGTTTGGCGGGAGCCGTAGCCGCGCCGCTTCTGTCGGTTACCCCGGGCATGGGGCTCGATATCCTTATTCCGACGCTCATCGTTATCGTAATAGGCGGGCTCGGATCGTTGCAGGGGGCCATCGCAGGATCGCTGATTTTCGGTTTCGTACAAACGTTCGGCGCTGTCTTGGCACCGCAGATCTCCTCCGTCCTCATATACGCCCTGCTGGCGCTGGTGCTGATCACGAAGCCCGCGGGCCTTTTCCCGGCCAAGGGAGCCTGAACCATGTTCCATCACACGCCCCTTCGTTACGGTACTCTCGTGGTGCTTTTGGCCTGTGCGCTCTATGCCGCATTTGCGGCTGGGTACTTCGGCCTCGAGATCCTGATCGAGATCCTCGTACTTGCCATGCTTGTGATCGCTATCGATATCGTGGCGGGTTTCGGCGGCATGGTGTCATTGTGCCACGGAGCTCTTCTGGGCGTTGGTGCCTACGCTTATGCCATGCTGGCAGTCAAAGCGGGTGTAGCCGCGCCCGTGGCCATGGTGGCCTCGGTGGGCATTACCGGGCTTCTGGCCTGGATTATCGGTGCGGTCTGCGCCCGGACCCACGGCATCTACTTCATCATGGCGACGCTCGCTTTCGGTCAGATGGCCTACTCCTACATCTTCGAAACACCGATCTTCGGCGGCGATGACGGGTTGGGCGGTATTCCACGTCTCGATCTGTCGCCGGTCGGGCTCGACATGATGGACAGCCGCACATTCGCGCTCTTTGCGCTTGGCGCGTTGATCCTGTGCTACTTGTTCGCAGTCTCCATTCTGCGCTCTGGGCTTGGCCGCAGCCTCGTGGGCGTCATGCAATCTGAACAGCGCATGCGCGCGCTCGGTTTGGTGACGTGGCGGGTCAAGGCAGATGTGTTCGGCCTTTCCGGCCTGATCGCGGGACTCGCGGGAGCGATTTCTGCGCAGCACATTCTTTATATCTCACCAAGTCTGCTCAATTGGACTGTGTCAGGCGAGGCGCTTGTCGTTGTGATCCTCGGCGGCCTTGGAACACTTGTTGGCCCGTTGGTTGGCGCTGCAGCCTTCGTTCTGCTGAAGCACAATATCTCGGAGTACACGCCGTACTGGCACCTCGTCACCGGTTTGATCCTGATTGCCGTGGTCATGAGCCGGGCCAATGGGATTTTCGGCTTCATCGAGGCGCGACTGAGCGCACGTTCCGAAGCCAAGTCCGAAAAGACTTCCAACGCGCAGAGCAACACGGCAACGGAGACGAACAATGCTTGAGACACGTGGCCTCGATAAAAGCTTCGGTGCGATCCACGTCACCAAGTCTGTTGATCTTAAGCTGGCACAAGGTGAACGTCGTGTTCTGCTTGGGCCGAACGGTGCCGGCAAAACGACCCTGTTCAACCAACTGGTTGGAGAGATCACGCCAGACACGGGCCAAATCTTTCTCGCCGGCGAGGAAGTGACTGACCTGTCGGTTCACCAGCGAGCCCGGCGCGGGCTATCCCGGAGCTACCAGAAGAACACCCTGTTCGATGGTCTGACCATCGCCGAGAACCTGGGGCTTGCTGCTGCTGTTCATACAAGGAACGCGACGCGGCTCTGGGGCGACAGCCTGACCCGGCCCGAGGTGCGCGCCGTGGTCGACGAGGTGGCCGAGCAGGTCAAGCTTACACCTTACCTCGGTGCCCGCGTGAACGAGGTGTCTTACGGCGTACGCCGACAGCTCGAAGTGGGCGTCGCGTTGGCGACACGGCCCAAGGTCCTGCTCATGGACGAGCCAACATCGGGCGTCGGTCCGGAAATGTCACACGCCTTCCATGAACTTCTGGCGGACCTTCCGCGCGATCTCACCATGCTCATCATCGAGCACGACATGGATCTCGCCTTCGAGGTGGCCGACACGATCACCGTTTTGAACTACGGCGAAGTGGTTTTCGACGGAACGCCCGACGCTGCACGCGGCTCCGAATTGCTGCGCGACATTTATCTGGGGAGCTGGGAAGATGCTTGAACTCACGAATGTCTCATCGGGCTATGGGGAGACGCAGGTGCTCTACGACCTGTCCGTCACCGCCAAGGCTGGCCGCGTCCTGGCCGTTCTTGGGCGAAATGGTGCTGGCAAGAGCACAACACTGAAGACCGTAATGGGACTGTTGCCGACACGCTCGGGCGCCATCTCCTTCGACGGTGCCACGCTTCCGGGCAAACCCTACGAGGTCGCGAAAGCCGGGATTGGATATGTGCCGGAGACCCGCGACATCTTCCCGTCCCTGACAGTACGCGAAAATCTCGACCTTGCCGCGAAGCGCTTCGAGGGATCGGACTGGACGATCGAGCGTGTGGTCGAGCTTTTCCCACGTCTGGGTGAGCGCATGTCGAATGGCGGGACACAGCTATCGGGCGGTGAGCAGCAGATGCTGGCAATTGCACGTGCGCTATTGATGAACCCGCGCCTGCTAATCCTCGACGAGCCAACTGAAGGGCTTGCCCCGGTCATCGTCCAGCAAATTCACGACAAGCTGATGGAGCTGAAGCGCGGCGGCCTATCCATGGTTCTGGTCGAGCAAAATTTCGGCTTCGCGACTTCGCTGGCAGATGACGTAGCCATCGTATCGAAAGGACAGATCGTCTGGACCGGCAGCCCTGCTGAAATCCGGGCCGATATCGAAGCGCAGCACCGCTGGCTCGGTGTATGATGGCAGCGGCCCGATTTGCCTACCCTTGGCTAACTGGCCTATAACATCTTCCGGGCGACCTTCTGAGCAATGCGGACGAAGTTCTGCACATGCACCCCTTGTTCGTCGTAGCGGTAATTCAGCGATAGGGCGGTGCGGGCAATTTCCGGCTCGATTTTGAGGAACTTTAGGCCCTTCCGCGGTGCATATTGCACGGGTTCGGGAACTATGCAGACACCTTCACCGACTGAAACAAGGCTAAGCGCCGTCTGAAGATCCATGCACCACACGCGATTAGGCACTGGAAATCCGGCCTTCTCGCAGGCTTCCAACACGAAGTCGGCGTAGCTGGGTCGAGGATATTCCGGGTAGAGGATCAAGTTGTGCGTCGCCAGCCGTTCCAGGCGGGCGACGGTGCGCCCGCCGGTATCGACGATCTCAGGGAGCACCAGTATCAGCTTCTCCTCCAGCAACTCTTTCGTGATGAATTCGGGATCTTGCAATGCGGGCCGACCGAAAGCCACGTCGAGTTCGCGCGAGACCAGCGCGCGCTGCAGCTGCGCGTTATTCATGGGGATAAGGCTGAGATTTACCTCCGGATAGCCCTGGCGATAGGAGCGAATGATGTTGGGCAGAATGCCGTAGGTCGCGGAGCCCACGAACCCGATCCGCAAGCGGCCCTCCGCGCCTTGGCCCAGGCGCTTGATTTCCAGGCGGGTGTCATCGAGCTGCGACAGGATGGAACGGCCTCGTTCCAGTAGCCGTTCACCCGCCTGTGTCAGAGTGATGGTGCTGCGGCCGCGATTGAATAGAATGGCGCCAAGCTCTTCCTCGAGTTGCTTGATTGCGCGAGATAGCGGCGGCTGTGCCATGTCGAGCCGTTCCGCTGCCCGGCCAAAATGCAATTCTTCTGCGACCGCAATGAAGTACGTCAGCTGCTTCAGGTTCATTTCGAACGCCTCTTCCCCGGGTAGCAGTAAGGACAGATATCCACCCAAAAAGAAAGCCTCCGCGAGGAGGCTTTCAGTTGGGTCTTCTGGGGAGGAAAGCGATTATTCTGCGGCTACACGCGCCGTGGCCTCTTCGGCCTTGAGTGTGAAATCGAACTCGACATGCAGATCAGTGTCGAGGTCAGAACCAGCCTTGCGGAACTGCCCCACAAGGCTGTCCTTCACTGCGAACACGCTGTCATTCTCAAGGTAATCAGACGAGCCGTCGTAGATCTGGCTGATGAGCGGACGGAAGCCATCCTTGGACAGGATGAAGTGCATGTGACCAGGGCGCATCGGATGATGCCCCATGAAGCGCAGAAGCTCACCTGCGGTTTCGTTGTCGGGGATCGGGTAGTCGACCGGGCGCAGGGCGCGGAAGGCATAGTGCCCGTTTTCGTCGGTTTCGAACCGGCCGCGCAGGTTGTAATCGGGCTGGTCGGGGTCGTGGTTTTCGTAAAGGCCGTTCGGGGCATCTTCCCAAACGTCGATCGTCACGCCCGCCAAGGGAGTGCCATCCGTATCGCGTACGTAGCCCTCGAAATACACCGTCTCCTGGTCGGGATATTCTTTGAGAACAGTCGAAGCGCCCTTCGGCAGGACAGGCGGGTTCTCGCGGTAGAACGGGCCAAGCACGGTGCTCTCGCTCTCGTTCCCGGTGACAGGGTTCGACAGCATGTCAACCAAGACCTCGACACCCAGAATGTCGCCCAGAAGGATGAACTCCTGACGCCCGCCGTCGCAAACGGCTCCCGCGCGTGCAAGATACTGGCATGCCTCGATGAATTCGTGATGCTGCAGGTTCACATCTTTACAGAAGCCGTGCAGGTGCGAAATCAGCGATGTCATGATTTCGCGCTGGCGGTCGGTGATATCACCGTTCTTACCCAGTGCTTCGATGACGACATCGGTGAGATTGTCGAGAGTTACTTTGGCCATTTCGGTCCTCCCTTGGGTGATGGTCGCAAACTCACGCCCATAATTGCCGCGCAAAGGACGTCCTCCAATGTCGCGCACGGTATGGAGCAATACCTCAGCGGCAAAACGCTGCCGCGGCATGGGTCTCGGCCCTTTGTCCGCGACCATGCCGTGTTCCCGGATCAGCGAGAGTATCAGTGGATACCCCTGACAGCATTGGAACGCTGCGCCGCGCTTCGCACAGTAAGCCCGACTTACAAACAGAGAGGCGACATGCGCGAAGAAATGAAAGCGATGCAGGCGAGGCTCGAGGAGCGGGCCCATATCGTGCGACTGGGCCGCCTGTTCTCGGAAACCGTACTGTTGAAGATCGATGACGAGGAATATTACCTCGTCTTTGACAAGGGGCGCATTTCCGAGATCCTGACCGGCCCGTCGAAGAAAATTCCCTACTGCTTTGCCGTCACTACCGATGCCGATGCGCTGGCGCGCTTTTGGCAACCGCGCCCCGAGCCCGGCTTTCACGACATCTTCGGGCTGGTGAAAATCGGCCGTGCTCAAATTCTCGGTGATATCCTGACGCTCGTGAAAAACCTGCGCTTCTTGAAGGATGTGCTCGCGCTGCCGCGGGAGGGTCGGGCATGAGCATCGAACCCATCACCGGACGCTACCTGAACATCGAGGTCGGCGGCCGTCCGCTGCGGATCTATTTCGAGGAGGCTGGATCGGGTCGCCCGGTTCTCTGCCTACATACGGCAGGTGCGCACACTGCGCAGTGGCGCCATCTGATGAACGATGCCGAGGTCACCGCGAACCACCAGCTTATCGCCTTTGACATGCCCTGGCATTCAAAGTCGCTTCCCCCGGCGGGCTTCGAGACTGAAGAATACATGCTCACAACAGAGGCCTATATCGAGACGATCCTGGCCGTAGTGGACGGCCTCGGCCTCGATCGACCCTTGCTCGCCGGATGCTCGATGGGCGGCCGGATCGCGCTCCAACTCGCGGCACTCCACCCTGACCGTTTCTCTGGGTTCATCGCTATCGAGGCGTCTGACTTCCAACCCGCTTGGTACGATATCGATTGGTTCCATCGCCCCGACGCCCACGGAGGGGAAATGGGGGCCGCGCTGGTCTCGGCCAATATCTCGCCCTATGCGCCTACCGAGGAACGGTGGAATACGCTTTGGATGTTCATGCAATCCGGACCGGGCGTTTTCCGTGGAGATCTGAGCTTCTACACCCGAGACGACAGCCTGATCGGCCGTTTGTCTCAGATCGATACCACCAAGACACCGGTCCACATCATCGTCGGTGCCTACGATCTGACCTGCACGCCAGAGGACGCGAAGCGGACCGCCGATGCGATCCCCGGTGCGACATTGGCCGTCATGGAGGAGCTTGGCCATTTTCCGATGAGCGAACATCCCGAGGGCTTCCGGCCCTTTTTCCTGGAGGCGCTCAACCAGATGGCGGGCTGATCCGGTCCGCAGACTTACGGAGGAGGAAAGATCATGTGCAAGAATGCGTCCAATCCGTGCCCCGGCTGCACGCGCCAAGCTAAAGCTATGGATCCGCGGCAAATATTCATGACTCCGGCGGAAATTGTCGCCGCTGAACGGACAGAGGCGACCGACCAAATGCGGCAAAGGTCCGAAGCGGATTGATATGACCGCGCTCGACAACATGTGCATTGCCACGACTGGTTCCTTGCGCGCCAAGGCGGACAATCGCGTAGTGCTGATCAGAATTGACGAGCCGCTCAAAATCACGAATGCAATTTTTAGCTCTGGGCGCGGGCTCCGCGTGGCCACGCCCAGCGAGGCTGGAACGGATCTTGGATTGGTACATGGCTAATGTCATCGCACAACCGATTGCGCATCTCCGCGGGATCCTACGGGATGCCTCTTTGACCGCCGTAGCGGCGGGGTTTCTCGCTGTTCTGATCTCCATCGCGGGTCCGTTGCTTATCTATCTGCAAGCGGCGGTAGCGATGGACGTGGATCCCGGCCTCTTTTCGTCATGGGTCGCGGCGATTTTTGCGGGTGCAGGTGCGGCAAGCCTGATCCTAAGCATGTGGATGCGTATCCCTGTCCTTGTTGCGTGGTCTGCGCCGGGCAACGTACTTTTGGTGACTGTCGGACCCAGTCTCGGATATTCGGACATCATCGGTGCCTATATCATATCCGCGCTCGCCATCCTGATTATTGGCGTCACCGGGGCGTTCGACAGGCTTGTACGTTTGGTGCCGGCAGGCGTCGCTGCGGGCATGATGGCGGGTATCCTGTTTCAGTTCGGATCGCAGGCTTTCCTGGGGTTCGAGACAGCCCCGATCCTCGTTGCGGTGCTGCTATTGGCGTTTCTCGTTCTGTCGCGGACCACCCCGCGCTATGCGATGATCTGGCTTCTGGCCGGGTCCCTTCTCTATATGGCATTGACCCGGACTGACACGTCGCCTGGCCTTTCGCTGACCATGCCCGAGCTGATCGCGATCTGGCCCAGCTTTTCCCTCGATGCGACGCTCAGCTTCGCGCTGCCACTCGTGGTCACGACCCTGACCGGCCAGTTCTTGGCCGGGATGGCGATACTCAAGGTGAACGGCTTCGCGGCTCCCGCGCGTCCCATACTGACGACGGCCAGTCTTCTTTCCCTACCCGTCGCGCTTTTCGGTGGGATCACCGTAGCGCTCGCCTCCATCACGATGGCGCTTGGGGCGAGCGAGGAAAGCCATGCTGACCGTGAACGCCGCTATGTGGCCGGTGTGGCGTCAGGGGCGTTTTTCATCATTGGTGCTGTCTGTGCGGGAAGCATCGTCGCGCTTCTGCGCGGGTTGCCGACCGAATTGATCGCGCTTCTCGCCGGGCTCGCACTTTTAGGGGCCATCGCTAAGGGTATGGGCGATATGCTCGCCGATGCGGGAAACCGGCAGGCCGGTCTCTTGACCTTCGTGGTGACCGCCTCGGGCGTGTCATTACTTGGCATTGGTGCCGCATTCTGGGGGCTCATTGCCGGTTTGCTCGCTGTACAGATCGAACGTGCATTCGATGCCATGAGGCCGTCTTCTTCGTCCAAAGGCCGAAAATAGGCAGAGAAGTGTATATCTGAAGTCGGTGAGGCGCGATGTCTGTCCTTGGTGAGAGAACTTGCTCCGACATTTATCCAAACGACCCCGTTGGTTTACGCTCAAGATGTGATTTGAGGATTTGATCTTCCACCGTATCAGGTCCGGAATAATTGCGTCGCTTTGCTTCGATGATTTATCGCAGGAAATGGCAGCACCGGATGTGCGTGCTTTGACCTCATGAAAGAACTCGTCCAATCCCGCTTTGCGTCCGCTGCATCGCGGGGAGGTACTTCTCGACCAGTGTTACGACAGAATCTTGCGTTGCCGCGACGCCGGTGTTCAGCGCCGCCACGACGCGGCCCCGGATGTCGGTCAAGGGCACCGCGATAGAGCGCAGACCAATCTCGACCTCCTGATCGATCAGGCAATAGCCCTGCGCGCGCACGCGAGCCAGCTCGGCCATAATCTCTTCCGGGTCGGTCAGGCTGAAGGCCGTACGTGGTGACAAATCGGATCGGTCGAGAAGCGCTCGCGCCGCTTCTTCGGGCAGCGCCGCCAGCAGGACCCGTCCCATCGATGTGCAATGCGCCGGCAAACGCGAGCCTGGCATCAACCCTACGGACATTACCCGGCGTTGCGCGGCCCGCGCGAGGTAAACGATGTCCGTTTCGTCAAGGATCGACAGCGACGTGGACTGCCCGATCTGTTCGGATAGCTGATCGAGCCAGGGCTGCGCGAGCTGCGGCAACGGCAGCGTTGCGAGGGCCGCCATGCCGAGCCGCAGTATCCGGGGCGTTACCGTGAAGAACTTTCCGTCATATTCGGCATAGCCTTCTTTATGCAGCGTCAGCAGGCAGCGCCGTGCAGTGGCCCTGTCGAGGCCTGTTCGCGCGGCCACGTCGGTGATGGAGAGCCGGGGCGTCTCGGCCCCGAAGCACTCGATCACCCGCAACCCCTTAGCAAGCGAGGCGATGAAATCTGTCGGAGTGTTCGCCATGCGCACATGTGTGTACGCAATTTGAACAAAGATCAAGATGTGAACATTTTTTCTGGATGTCCGTCCTGAGCCTTCGTAGAGCCCTCGGTAAGGAGGCGACGCTATGGACAAAACTATCCCGACACCGATCGAGGCTGTATCCGCTATCCGGGACGGTGCTACGGTCATGATCGGCGGCTTCGGCGGCTCCGGTGCGCCAATCGAGCTGATCCACGCCCTGATCGATCATGGGGCCAAGCATCTGACAGTTGTGAACAATAACGCTGGCAACGGTCATGTCGGCCTTGCCGCGCTTATCGAGCAGGGGCGGGTCGACAAGCTCATTTGCTCGTTTCCGCGCTCGGCAGATCCCACGGTGTTCACCGAACGCTACCTGGCAGGTAAGATCGCACTGGAGATCGTTCCTCAGGGCACTCTGGCCGAAAGGATCCGCGCCGGCGGAGCTGGGATACCAGCCTTCTATACGCCAACCGGCTACGGCACCCAGATTGCTGAGGGCAAACACACCGAGACCTTTGAGGGTCGGCCCTATATACGCGAAAATTGGTTAAAGGCAGATTTCGCGCTTATAAAGGCCGAACTCGGCGACCCGCACGGCAACCTGACCTACCGGATGGCGGCGCGGAACTTCAATCCGATCATGGCGATGGCCGCGACAACTACAATTGCGCAGGTCACCAAGATTACCCCCCTGGGCGGAATTGATCCCGAACACGTGGTCACCCCGGGTATCTTCGTTGATCAGGTGATCGAGGTGGCGAACCCCGCGCAAGAAGAAGTGCTCAACCGCGAAGAGGCCGTGTACCCATGACCGATATCTCCGCTCAAAAGCTCTCCAACGCCCAGATCGCATGGCGCGCCGCTCAGGACATTGAGGACGGTGCCTACGTGAACCTCGGCATCGGCTTTCCCGAAATGGTCGCTCGTTTCCAGCCCGAAGGCCGGCAAGCAGTCTTTCACACCGAAAACGGGGTTCTCGATTTTGGCAAGGCCCCTGACCCTGGCGATGAGGATTGGGACCTAATCAATGCAGGGAAAAAGGCCATTACCTTGAAGCCCGGGACCGCCTTCTTCCACCATGCCGACAGTTTTGCGATGGTCCGCGGCGGGCATCTCGACGTGGCGATCCTCGGGGCCTACGAGATCGCCCAGACCGGCGATTTGGCCAATTGGTCGACCGGCAAAGGCGGCGTGCCGGCCGTGGGCGGTGCGATGGACCTTGTCCAAAGCGCAAAGCGCGTGGCGGTGCTGACCGACCACGTCACCAAGAAGGGTGCGCCCAAGCTTGTCGAGGCCTGCAGCCTGCCGCTCACCGGGGTCGGATGCGTCACCCGGATATACACCTCGCTTGCGATCGTCGATGTCGTGGATCGACGCTTCGTTCTGCGCGAGAAGGTGCCCGGGCTCTCATTCGAGGCGCTGCAATCCGTTACCGGCGCGACGCTGCATGTCGACGGCAACGTGGCCGACCTGATCTGCCCGGAGGAACTGGCATGACCGACGTATTTATCTGTGACTACATCCGCACCCCGATTGGCCGTTTCGGCGGTGCGCTGTCTTCGGTGCGCACTGACGATCTCGGCGCGATCCCGATCAAGGCGCTGATGGCGCGAAACGATATCGACTGGGCGCGCGTGGACGAGGTTTTCTATGGTTGCGCCAACCAGGCGGGTGAAGACAACCGCAACGTGGCGCGCATGTCCGCACTACTCGCGGGACTTCCCGTCGAAGTGCCGGGCACAACGATGAACCGGCTTTGTGGCTCGGGCATGGATGCTGTGATAACCGCCGCGCGCGCCATTCGAGCAGGCGAAATCGACTTGGCCATTGCCGGAGGCGTCGAAAGCATGTCGCGCGCGCCTTTCGTGATGCCCAAGGCCGAAAGCGCCTTTTCGCGGGCCAATGCAGTTTATGACACGACCATAGGCTGGCGCTTCGTGAACCCGATGATGAAAGCGCAATACGGCGTAGACTCGATGCCGGAGACCGCCGAGAACGTGGCCGAGGATTTTGACATCTCGCGGGCTGACCAGGACGCATTTGCGCTGCGTTCGCAGGAAAAGGCAGCCCGCGCAATTGCCACGGGTCGCCTCGCGAAAGAGATCACGCCGATTACCATCCCGCAACGCAAGCGCGATCCTCTCGTTATCGATACTGACGAGCATCCACGCCAGACCACACTCGAGAAGCTGGGTGCACTACCAGCGCCCTTCCGCGAAGGCGGCAGCGTGACCGCGGGCAATGCCTCGGGCGTAAATGACGGGGCCGCAGCGTTGATCTTGGCGTCTGAGGCCGCGGCAAAGGCGCATGGGCTGACGCCGGTCGCCCGCGTGCTCGGCGGTGCGACGGCAGGCGTCGCCCCACGCATTATGGGCTTCGGCCCGGCCCCGGCCTCGAAGAAACTAATGCAACGGTTGGATCTCAGAGAAGATGCCTTCTCGGTAATCGAGCTCAATGAAGCCTTCGCATCGCAGGGCCTTGCTACGCTTCGCGATCTTGGGGTCGCGGATGATGACCCGCGGGTGAACCCCAATGGTGGGGCCATCGCCCTTGGCCATCCGCTGGGAATGTCTGGCGTGCGTATTACGGGGACCGCCATGCTGGACCTGAAGTCGGGTGAAAAGAGCTTGTCGACCATGTGTATTGGCGTTGGACAAGGCATTGCCATCGCTCTTGAGCGGGTATGATGCTTGAACTCATAGTGGTGCTCATATTGATCCAAGCCTATCGCGTCGTCGCGCTGGCCTGTGACTCAGCTTGGGCGCTGCGCGTCACCACAAGATCGAGGCACCCTGCGTATCGATCGACAAATCGAACTTCTGCGAGCTTGCGGTTGCTGTGACGAAAAGCTTGTTGAGTATAAACTCGGGCACCGGGCTCGCCACGGTCTTGGACGTCCTGGCCGAGGTTTCGGTGGTGCTGTACCTTGTAGTTTTCGCTTACCGCACCCGCAGAGGTTTCACACAGAAACCGGCTTGAAGCTGACCTTCGCCGCACCACGCACGATTGACTGCACTGGGCCGTCACCGTCGTCCAAGTCGACCCAGTCTCGCCAGCTGCGCCAGCATTTTTGACCCCGAGTCAGCGGATCCTGTTCCTACTGCGGAACCCGTCTGCCCCATGCCTTGTCTCACGGGCATCTGCTGCACGCCGAAGAACTGCCGCGCCCTGAGGGCGGCGTATTCTGCGCCACTTGCCCCGCCGATCAAATAGCGGTTGTAGGCTTGCTGGCTGCCCATGGCGGCGCGGGTGAAGCTGTAGCCGCCGCCGAGCCCACCAGAGAGGGCGGGCATCATGATGTTTCCGGAGATCGCGCGGACGATGAAGGGCGTGGCAATGATGAAGCCCTTGGCCATGAGGACCATCATGAAGAAGGGGATGAGCGCGCCTATGTTTGAAGCCCCTTCCGGGTCGCCAAGCTCACCGATCAGAGCGGAAGAAACTCCGGTGATCGTGGCAAACACGCCGGCCACGACGATGGGATAGAGCGCAAAGGAAACCAGCGCCGACAGCCAGCGCGTGAAATAATCTTTGGTCACTTCGAAGAGGGTCAGGAAAATCATCACCGGCGCGATCCCAATCAGAAGTGCGATCATCAGGCGGGATGCCACGAGGATGAAGGCGGCCAGCCCGCCGAGGATCGAGAGCAAGAGGACCCCGACAATGTCGAGCATGGCCCCTGCCATCCAGTTCAGCTCGGACCCAGCGGCGTTGAGATAGTCCCCTAATTCCGCGATTAGCCGGTCAAACTCTTCGGCGAAAGTGCCAGAAGGGCCGGGAGTTCCACCACCAACGGAAGCAACCAGCGCGCCGGCGATGCTGTCGATCCCGGCCAGGATGGCGGAGGACAGCGCGTTGAACTGAACCCAATTGGTCGCAAATATCCCGATAAGCCCGATCTTGACTGCGAGCCAAAAAGCCGTGCGCCCGTCCATCGCCTTGTACTGGTAGATCATGTTCAGGAAGACGAGGATCACCACTAGCGTTGTGCCCAACACCAGCAGCGTGCCAACCGTCGCCGCGACAGATCCGAACTGGGTTTCAGCGGCGGTGTCGAGATAGCCCTGTGAGGTTTCAACGAAATAGGTGACGACGCTCATTGGGGTTGTGCCTCACCAGTTGCCCGCAGCTTCGCAGATCGCTTTGGCCTCGAGACGGGCGGCGTTGGCGCGGCGGTTGTAGCCGTCCGAGGCTTGCAGCATTTCCCATCGTTCGTCGCTCGCGTAGCTCTCCCGAAACACGGCCTCGGCCGCGTCCCAAGAGGGGAACCGGGTCGCGCAGTCGCAGCTGCCGGTCTCGACGATGCGCTCGAGATTCTGGGCGCGGTAGATGTCTTGAATCAATACGCGCTGATAGGCTTGGCGCAGGGGGATCTCCTGCATCCGGACGGGCTCAGCGGGCCGGTCCGGACAGACGGTGAAACTGCGCTCGAGGGTCGGCACGAGATTGCGCTCGGCGAAAGTGGGAGCGGCCGTCAGGCCCAGGACTAACGCTGTCAGTGCGAGGGGATAGCCCGCCTGCCTCATGCCGTGGCTCCAGCGGGTGTGGTTTCACGCTTCAGGAAGACCGTATGTCCCACATTGGCGAACTCCGAAGAGCTGATCGACACGACCTCCCAACCGTCAGAGCCCTTTTCATTCAGGCAGGTCTGCATATCGGCAAGGCTGCTTTTGCGGGTCATGGGAAAGGACAGGATGTCATATTCAAATGTCTTCATGGAGAAGTTCCAATCTCAGTTGCGCCGGGGAGGTAGAATTCTGTGATGCCGCGTTTGCCGTCATGTCGGCCGGCCTGGATGATCACGTCGATGGAGTTCTCGATGTACTGGATCATGTCGGCATAGGTCATCGGGATTTCGGTCTTGAGTGCCGCGATCGCGAGCCGCTGCACGGCGAGTTGCGGGGTTTCGGCATGCAGCGTGGTCATGGACCCGCCATGGCCGGTGTTGATGGCTTCCAGAAAGGTCATGGCCTCCTTGCCGCGCACCTCGCCCAGGATGATCCGGTCGGGGCGCATGCGCAGCGTGGCGGTGAGAAGCACATCGGCGGATTGGAATTCGGCGTCACGATTGGCGATGAGGGTCACGGCATTGGGCTGGGTCGGCAGAAGCTCGGCGGCTTCCTCAATGGTGACGATGCGTTCCTCGGCCGGAACGTGCGAGAGGATCTTGCGCGCGGCCACGGTTTTGCCGGTGGAGGTGCCACCTGAGACGATCATGTTGAGTTTGTTCTCGACGCAGAATGCAAGCGCATCATCGATCAAACCCGCGGTCACCACGGCGCGCAAGGCGCGCTTCTTTTCGACGCGCAGGTCTTCGAGCTTGCGTTCCGTGCCGTAGAGGAAATCGAGTGCGATGCCCTCGAGTGGCAGGCTTGAGAAGAACCGCAGGCTGATCGACATGGCCGAGAGCACGGCGGGCGGGGTGATGACCTGTGCGCGGATCGGGCGCCCCTTGTAGGTGATCGAGACCGAGACGATGGGGCGGTCCTTGCTCATGGTGGTATTGGCCGATGAGGCGATCTGGTTGCCGAGGTCCCTGACCTGAACGCCCGTCAGCCTCTGGTCCAGCGCGCGCATGAAGTGATCGCCCTGAAATTCTCCCCAGCAGGTGCCGTCGGGATTGATGCAGATCTCGATGACATCGTCGCGGGCGGCGGCATCGATCCGGTCGAGAGAGGTCTGGAGATAACTCAGCGACATGGGCTCAGAATATCTCCAGGTCGCGGTCGACCATCACTGTGACGCGGGCCCCCTGGTCGACATAGATGACCGGACCGATCGAGAGATAATCGCCGATCACGCTGTCTGTGGCATCGGCCAGATCATCGCCCACGTCTTCGAGCACATCCGCTGTGGTCTCATCTTGCACATTGGCAGCGGCGGCGCTTGGCGCGGCGGAGATCAGCGAAATCAGCGCTGCCGAGCCAAAGCGCTCATCAAAGCGCGTGTCCACGAAACCGGTGACACCCGAACGGCCAAGTTCATCACCGCCGAAGGAGCTGATCTGGACGGTTTGGCCCGCGGGCAGGATGATCCGGTCCCAAGCGATGGTGACCCGGCGTTGCGCGATATCGACGCCAGAGCGATAGCGCCCGATGAGGCGGGACCCACGCGGGATCAGGAGACGGCTGCCATCGAAACTGAACACGTCTTCGGAAACAACGGCCCGGGTCTGACCGGGCAGGGAGCTGTAGAGGGCGGTTTCCATGACGGCCTGGATCATCGTGCCCTGGATGATGGTGTTGGAGGGGTTGGCGATGACCTCAGCCTGCGTCACGGACGTTGGCAGCGCGCCGTTCAGCACGAAATCCGTCACCTCGCCAAAGGTGCGCTCGGTCAGTGCCGTTTCATTCGCGCCTGATGTGCCGCCAAAGGCGATGGTGGGCGAGGCGATCCGGCGCTCCTGAAACGCACGCTCTTCGGCCGCGCGGCGCTCAAGTTCCGCGAGCCGTCTTGCTTCCTCCTCGCGGCGCAGCCGTTCTTCTTCTCGCGCGCGCAACTCGTCCTCGGTGGGACCGATGGGTGCGGGGACGGGGCGGTTGGCCTCGAGTTGGGCCAGTTCCAGATCCATGCGGAGTTGTTCAAGCTCGCGATCGCGGGCCGTGAGCTCATCGCGAAACTGTTGCTGTGCGGCTTCCGAGGCGGACTGCAGGGCGGCGATCTGCGCTGTCAGTGCATCAATGGCTTCGGCGGCGGTGTCTTCCTCGACGACCGGTTCAGGAGCGTTGCGCAACTCCTCGATCTGGGCCTGCAGGGCGGTGATCTGGGCGAGAAGCTCGGCATTGGGTTCCACCGGCTCGGGTGCGACCAAAACCACTTCGGGCTCGGGTGGAGGTAGGGTTTCGATGGCGCCAAAGCCGTCGCCTTCGTTCTGGAAGACATCCGGCGTTGCCGTGGGCAGGGCCTCCTCTTCCTCAGGTTGGGACATGAGATAGAGCAACGCACCGCCCGCGCCGATCACGAGGACGACGACCAAAGCGAGCAGCGGCGAGCGCCGTGGGGCAGGGGGGGAACCTGTGCCCTTGCCCTGCTCGAGGGCGGCGAGACGTTTCTCGAGGTCCGCGTTTCCGGTGTCGCTCATGATCCCACCCCCGCAGGTGGCGTGGCCTCGATACAGACCGCCTCTTCCCCTATCCGCAGCACCCATTGCCTGTTCACGCCCGAGACCCGGATAACGCCGTCTTCGGTGGCTTGCGTGTTGACTGTCCGTTCGCGGCCATTCGTGTAGCGGAAGATCGCCGGCACCGGCGCGTTCCGCGGAAATTCGAAATACGTAAACGTCCCGTCATCCCAAACACGGGTCGGGGTGAACTCGGTCCGCGCGCTGGCACCGTAATTGTAGTTCGGGGCTTGGGCCGCGATGGCACGCGTCGGACGTGTATTGTTCTCGGGGTAGCGGAACTGCACCACGTAAAAGGTCGGGCTGCGGGTCTCTTGGACGTTGAAGTAATAGCTCCGCCGGTTTGTATAGACCGTCACATTGGTATGCACGCCGCGTGCGACGGGCTTGATCGCGAAGGCCTGCCCGCCCGGAACGCCGTCGATCTCGAAGCCCTCCGTGTCGCCTGCGATGATCGAGCGGATGCTTTCACCCTCTCCAAATTCGACAGTGGTGACATGGGTGAGCGAGACGCTGAGACGGTAGACCTGACCCTCCTGGTAGGTGGCCAAGCGAACCCGGCTGTCGTTGGGACCGCCACGCGGAATTGCTTCGGCGGAGGCAAGGCCGGGCAACAGGGCAATGACAAAAACAAGCGATCTTGTGAACAACAAACATGCGTTTCCGGAACGAGGAGTGTCGCCAATACCCTGCCGCGCTGCGCGCTCTCGGGACATTGGCGACAGAGTATTTTGATTTGAATTCCGGAAACGCATTAATTCTCCAATCTGTCGGAGCGGATGGAATATTCGAGGACCGTGAAGCCGAATGGATTGGTCCAGACCTCATCGATGGAGCGACGGGTCTCCGGGCGGAACTCGAAGAGTAGCGTCGCAGTGAAGAGGCCGGTCTGGGTGCCGTTAATGGACGTCAGGCGCTTGCGCAGGCGGACCGTCGCGCGGTTGGTTCCGATCCGGTTGATGCTGAGGATTTCCACGTCGAGCCGCGCATTGGGGCCATAGACCGTCGGCGGGTAATTCTCGTTGGCGCTGTTCCAGATCTGGCGCAGCCCGCTCTCTGCAGCCCCGTCCGAGCGGCGCAGGACACTTCGGATGCGCAGGTCATTGTCGAGCTGGTTATAGACCTCCCGGTCGGTCACATAGCGGAAGACTTCCGCCTCGATGATCGCCTGGTTGGCGGTCACCGAGGAGGCGCCCACCGAGGCTTCGGGGAGTGCAAAGCCGGTGGCGGGATCATAGGGGACAACAACGGGCGGGGGGTCGACATCGAGGATTGCGACAGCCGCGGCGCTCAGGCACCCGAGGATGCCGAAGATCAGCCCGACGAGCCCAAGGCGTTGCCAGAACCGTTCACGGCGCAACGCGCCATAGACCAGCTCTTCTTCGATGACTTCTTGTTCACTCACCACGCGTCACACCTCGAAATTAGTCCGCGCTGAGGTCAGGCAGCGTAAAATCCATGAAGCGCTGCTCCTCGGCGATGGTGGCGGCATCGATGACGCCGCCGGTGCCATCGCCCACGGTCTGCACGGCTTCGAGCTGCCACATGGCGACGAGCGCGATGGCCAGTTCCGCTGTGACGCGGGTATTAAGATCGACGCTTTCCTTGAGTTCGTCCATGTCGTCGATGAGACCGACGAGGCGGTCGACGCGTTCCAGCGATTGGCCCGCGTCCTCATAGCTGTTCTGGGCCGCGGCCGACACAAGGGCACCGGTGGTGGCCTGCGTCGCCACGCGGTTGGCCCCGGGATTTCCGCTGGTGGCCATTTCCGAGAGGGTGTTGTCGTCAAATCCGAGATCGGCCAGCACCCGGTCCATCTGGGTTTCGATCTCGCCCGCGCCGGAGCCAGAGAGGCCGGAGAAGTCACCCGTTTTGATGGCCTCAATCGTGGCAAGGATGTCCCCGAACTCCTGGTCGAGAAGACCGTTCAATTCATCTTCCATCTCCGTGCGGATGATTTCCGGCAGTTCGGCGAGGCGGGTGAGGGCTTCATAGGTTTTTTGCAATTCGCCAAGTTGTTCCGTGAGTGTCGCAAGCTGTTCACGGAGCTGCGTCAGCTGCTCGTTCTGCAGGATCTCGTCTTCGATCATCTGCCGGAGCTGCTGGATGTTTTGCGCGATGTTCTGGGTATCGACGACGGGTACGCCTTGCGCCAGAGCAGGGGATAGCGTGCCGAGATGCAGGCCAATCCCAAGTGCCGTGGCCAAAGCTGTTCTCAGAAACATCCGTCCCATCATTCAATCTCCCTGATAGTAAAATCCATGAATGCGCCCTCGGCCATGCGGGCGCTGGCCTGCGCCAATTCTTCTGCGCTCAGGACGCGGGTGCGCGCCGCCTGAAGCCGGATGCGCGCCGCGACGAGGCGCACGAGTTCGGCGCGGGCATAGGTGTTGAGTGCGACGCTCTCCTGCACATCTTCCATTTCGGAAATCCGCTCGACGATATCCGCTATGCGCAGGGCGGACTGTCGGATCGCGGCGGGCGAGTTGCTGGCATAGAAGGCCGCGCCGTGCCCGGTGATTGAGAGGTTCGCATTAGCTAGAAGCGCCGGATCGATCGTGCCGAGCGCTTCGATCCCACCGATGCGGCTCAGATAGAGATTGTAGCGTTCAGGAATGACCTGGACGTAGTGCTGGGTCTCGGCAAAGGGCGGGACACCGCCATATTCAAAGACCCGGCCGGGGCCGGCATTATAGGCCGCGAGCGCGTTGATGATGTTGCCATCGAAGGTGTTGAGTTGGGTGGCGAGATAGCGCGCGCCGCCATGCACCTGCAGGTAGGGGCTGTCGTAATATTCCGGGTTGATGCCGAGATCGCTGGCCGTACCGGGCATAATCTGGGTGAGGCCAAAGGCGCCGACCGGCGAGCGCGCGCCGATGGTAAACCGGCTTTCCTGCCAGATGAGAGCCTGCAGGAGGGCGCGCCATTGGACCGGGGAGAGACCCGCGCGGCCCACGCCCGCAAACCCGCTCGTCTCCTGCGCGACGCGGATGATGAGCTGCTCGATGTTTTCTGCCGCATCACCGAACATCTGTGCGCCCCCGGGATTTGGATCGATCTCACCCGTGCCATAGACCGCCTCGACAGAGCGGTCCGGATCGCCGCTGCGGCTTTCCAGGCCCGAGACCATTGCCGCCAGGCCCTGACCGCCAAAGCTGGTTTGGGCATCGAGGATGCGTTGCAGGGTTTCCAATTGTTCGCGTTCGATCTCGGCAATGAGCTCGCGGACGGACAGTTTGTCGGCCTGAATGGCCAAGTCAGCCTCGCGATCGCCAGTCTCAACGATGTCACGCGCGGTCAGCCCGCTGTCACTGGTCGGCACGCCTTGAGATAAGGCGAGACCGGGCAGCAGGCAAAGCGCCAGGATATGAGGCAGCCTAGACTTCAATGTCGCCCTCCGGCGCATTTAGAGGCGTGAAGCTGCAATCAGGTGCTGTGGGTGCCGTCGAGGCCAGGAAGGTGAAACAATTGGCCTGCGGCTCCTGGTACTGGGCGCAGGAGACCAGCGCACCGAGCGTCGTCACAGCTAAAACAATACGGATCATGAAAGCCTCCAGAAATCAGGGCGGTCGCGGTAATCGGCGCCGACGAGCGCTTCGCCTTTTTCCATGCCGCCTAGGATGGTGAGATTGGGCCCGAGGGCGCTCAGATCGGCATCGACGACGATGGATCCCTGGTCGTCGCAGATGAGAGCAAGGCGGCTGTCGCTGCCGGTGTTGAGAAGCACGTCGAGTTCCTTCTCATAGAGGTTCAGCATCGCGTAGTCGGCGGCATGGGCGCGGATGTTCGGGAGCAGGATCTGCGTCGGCACCGCCTCGACGATGGTCTTGCCGGTCCGCGTGCGCTCGAGCTGACTGGCGTATTGCGTCATCATCACCGCGACGGTGTTCTGCTTGCGCGCGGTCACCAGCCAGTTCGATAGCCGCTCGGCGAAATACGCGTTGTCGAGGGCTTTCCAGGCCTCGTCGATCACGATGATGGTGGGGCGGCGGTCTTCGATCTCGCGCTCGACCCGGCGGAAGAGGTAGGAGAGGACGGCCATGCGCTCCTTCTCGGCCTCGCTGTCGAGAATGCCGGTGAGATCGAAGCCGACAACATCGCCCTTCAGCGAGAAGGTGTCTTCCAGCGTCTGCCCGAAGATCCAGCCGTAGCGGCCCTCTTCGGTCCACTCGAGCAGGCGCTGGTGCAGATCGCCGCCATCATCGGTGGACACAAAAAGAGATGCGAAGTCGCGCCAGTTCCGCAAGGCTGGGTTCGTGGCCTGCGCATTCTGGCGTACGACCTCCTGAATGCGATTTGTTTGCGCCGGCGTGAGCGGCTTGTCGGCGCGGTAGAGCAAGGTGGCAAGCCAGTCCGAGAGCCATGCGGTGCCGCGCGCGTCGACCTCAGTCCAGAGCGGGTTTAGGCCGCTGGGTTGTCCGGCTTTCAAAGACGCGTAGCGCCCGCCATTGGCGCGGACCGCCATCTCCATACCGAGACGGTAGTCGAAGACGAAAATTCGCGCCCCTGCTCGACGGGCTTGCGTCATAAGGAAGGCGGAAAGGACCGATTTGCCCGAGCCGGGCCGCCCCATGATCAGGGTATGCCCGCTGGTGGGTTCTTTGTCGGGGCTTCCTTGCTCATGATAAGAAAACCGGTAGGCGCTCTGCTCGGGCGTGGGCAGATAGGTGATGACCTTGCCCCAAGGGGTTTTCTGAGCAGACTTGCCAAGCTGCGTCCGGTGAAACGCCGCAAAATCCGCGAAGTTGCGATTGGTGATCGCACTGGCACGGACGCGTTTCGGCTGGTTGCCCGGATGCTGGCTGAGGTAATGGGCCTTGGCGGCCACGCGCTCGCCGATCATCTTCACGCCCTCGGCGGCGGCGGCATTGACGATCTCGGCGCTCAGCGTCTGCAACTCGTCCAGCGTATCGCAGAAGATGGTCACGACCATATGGTGCTCGCCAAAGCTCTGGCGCTTGGCCTCGAGATCATCGGCAGCAATGTCGAGCGCTTCCATGAGCGACAGGGCCGCGTCCTGAGAAGCCTGCATCTGGCGCTTTTGCCGTTTGATGCGACCCGCCATGAGGTTCGAATTGATCGGCGTGAAGGAGTGCGTGACGATCATGTCGACAGGCAGGTTCAGCATGTCGAACATGGTGCAGGAGGTGGCCTCGGAGTATTCCCCGATGGTGAAACTTTTGCCGTAGCGATGTCCCACGACGCCTTCGGAGAGCTCGAAGTGATCTCCGTGAAACGTCACCCGGGTATTGGCAATGTTGAAGGACAGGAAGCCGTAGGTGTTTGCCGGATAGAGCGGCAGTTCCTGGCCCGTGTTGAGCGCGCCCAGAAAGCCGATCAACTCGCCGCTTTTGGCTGTTAGCACGCGCGGATGCAGCTCCGTCAGGCCCGACAGGAACATACTCACGGCCTCGCCGAGACGCCACAGGCGCTTCTTGGTTGCTTCCTTGAGGCGATCCGGCGCGCTGCGGTTCAGGAACGGCAGGACGCTTTTCGGAGGCGGGCGATGGATCACCGTGAGGGTCAGGGTCTTGTCGCGCAGGCCGCTGGTTTCGAGTTTCGCGCGCCAGAGACGGTCAACTTCTCCAGCAAAACTGTCCTCACGCACGGGCTCGAGGTTCGGCGCAATCGCTTTCGAGACCTTGTGGACATAGTAACTGAACTCCGGCCCGAGCTGCGCGATGATCCGGGCGAAGAGCGCCGTCACCTTGTCGAGATAGGCATCGTCTGTCGTGTAGCTGTTGATCCCGTCGAGACGGATACACTGGAAAAGCTCGTTCACGCGCGTGCGCACGGTGCGGTCATCGACCAGGCTGACGTAAGGCAGCATATGCGCGAGGCGGGTCTCGCGCGCATACCACTCCGGCGTCATCGTGCGGGGATCGAGCGCAGCTTCACGGGGCATAGCTGTCCCCGCCATGGATGGAGCGGTTCCGCGTGGGCGGTGTCTCCTGCAGGGCCGTCATCATCACGTCGATGAAACGAGGGTCCAAATCGGCGGCCTTCCAAAGCACGGGGTAGAGCAGGGCGGCCACGCCCAGTACCGCGATGTGCTGGACCCAGACGAATAAGAGCACCGAGCCGAAAAGCCAGACCATCGCGTACATGATGGGCAGGCCCAGAAGCTTGGGCGGGCGCACGAGACCCAGAAAGAGGGGCGCGCGCTCAGCCACCGGCAAAGACCGCGGCAACGATCGTGGGGGCGGCGGCAACACCGGCGATGCCGACAAGCACCCAGAGGGCTTGGCGCAGGTCGATGATGTTGAAGAACCAGCTCAGGAAGACGCCCAGCACGGCCAGCGTCGCGATGACAACGCCAAGCGGACCGGTCAGCGCATCGACAATGCCCTGCAACAGGCTTTGGATCGGCGAGAGATCGATACTTTGCGCAAGGGCGGGTTCGGCAATGAGCAGGAAGAGCGCCAGAGAGGCGACAAAGAGGTTTGAAATCCAACTTGTTTGGAAAAAGTGGGATCGCCAATGCACTGCCGCGCTACGCGCTCTCGTGACATTGGCGATAAGTATTTTGAGGAGTGGTTTCCAAAAAGGTTGGGACATCATGAATTTGATCCTTCCAATCGGGCCACGACGGCCATGACACGGGCCACGTGGGTCTGGGTTTCTCGGTAAGGGGGTATGCCGGCGTATTGGCGCACAGCGTCGGGTCCGGCGTTGTAGGCTGCGAGGGCAAGACGCGGATCACCGAACGTCTCCAGCATAATTGCGAGGTAGCGAGCGGAACCGTCGAGGTTCTGCAGCGGATCACGCGGGTCGACACCGAGATCGCGTGCTGTCGCCGGCATCAATTGACCGAGGCCGATGGCGCCCGCGCTTGAGACAGCATCCTGCCGGTAGGCGCTCTCGACCTCGATATTGGCGCGATAGAGGGTCAGCCAGTCTCGGACTGAGAGGTCTGCGCGGCGCAACGCTCGATGCCCGGCATAGCGAAGGGCGGTGGCTTCTATAGCTGTAAGAACATCGGCGCGGGGCAGGGGAGCGGGCCGCGAGAGGGCTGCCATCTGGATTTCGTCTGGCCCAAGGCCAGTCTCGCCGAGGATCGCCAGCTCATCAGCAGCGGACCTCTGGCCGATGCCGTCATTGTAATTCCGGGCAAAGCTGTTCTGAGAGCGGGACGGTGTCAGAGAGCCATCGCTCTCCATGACCAGCACCATCTGCGCAGTGGCGGGACCAGTCAGGAACCAGAAGAGAAAGAGACTACTTGCTGCCGCCCGTGTCGGTCGCAACCAGCTTGTGCGTCGTCCGCTGGCCTTCCTCGAGCGGCACATCGGCATGAGAGAAGCCGATCCCGATGAGGAAGGACACCACGCCTGTGATAGTTTTGAACTCCCGGATCTTGATGTCGTTATAGGTCGTCCGGGTTCGGGCCGTGACGAGGAGTTTTTCCACGCCCTCGTCAGAGACAACGCGCATGATCCAAACCCCATAATAGCTGGGGCCCTTCTTGTGTGCCGACTCCTGGCACAGGATCTCAGCGCTGTAGCCACTTTCCAAGAGTTCGCGGAAACGTGCTTCCGTAACCACATTTGGTGCTTCGATGTCCCAGTTCATGGCCCGGCTCACGCTTTCTTTAAATGCGCAACACCCGGGCATTCCCACTTGAAGCCCAGAGTTACGATAGTATATTTTTAACCGCAAGATATATTGCGGAAGATACGGCTGTATCCCGGTTACTCAAACTCTAGGCACGGCCATTGGCGTCTATCAAGGAAAATAGGGGTTACAGAAACCTGCGGTTGAGCCGATGGGTGGGCATGCAGTCTGTAGCAATGTTTTTGCTCGTTCCGGCTGCAACCCACGCAGAATTCTGTCTCGCCCCGGTCCGGCCTTTTGTCCCAAGCGATTCGCAAGCGGCCCGGGACTATGCTGACATCATACGGCGGGACTTTGAGGTCTACATCACAGACATTCAGAACTTCTTCCGCTGCCTCGAGCAAGAGCGTGCGCGTGCTTTCGAAGAAGCCCGTGAGGTCAGTCAGGACTACGATCGGTTTCTCGAACTGGTGGGGGATTGATGGGCCTCTGGGCATGCATCAGACTTGCATCCCTTGGAAACCAGACGCCTATAACACTCTCAAATATCTACTTTTTAGATAACAGATTTCATCCGCTAGCGACGTCACAAAAAGTGTGTGACGCGTGGCGAAAACAATCAGAACAAATGGCCAATTGGCGCTCGTCCGTGCGTTGGTTGATGCTCGTCAGAATGCGGGTCTCAGCCAGCAGCAGTTGGCGGCGAAGCTCAAGCGCCACCAGTCGTTTGTGGCGCGTCTCGAAAGCGGCGAGCGTCGTATCGACGTCGTGGAGTTTACAGTTCTGGCGAGGGTCATTGGCTTTGATAAAAATGAAGTCTTGTCGATTGTCCAAGCCGCCACGGAGCCCGACCACAAAATTTAACCCATTGAAATATCTATGTCCTGTCTTTGACATCCCAATCTGGGATCAGCTCTCTCAAGAAAGAGCAGTAAGCCAACATCCACCGCATGCGGCAGCGGCGCAAACCAGCGCCGTTTGAAGCCATGCCGCAAGTTCAGCGCCAAAGTGCAGGAAGTCAGCAAAAAGTGAACGATGATAAAGGTGAAGGCGTCGCGATCGCAAATCTGATCGGGACCGATGGGCGCAGCGTGGTTGGTTGGGTGTATCGCTGGACAACAGGCGCGCATGCGGTGATGTGGGACGTCCATGGGCCCAAGCCGGTATCAGATACCCGGCCAGACCTGACTGAGAAACAGAAGCAGGAAATCGACTTCGATGCGCTCACGCGGATCGGAAGAGACGAGGACGGGTGAGGAAAGAGCCTGTAGTGCTTGCCGAAATGCCAATTTGCTTGTGGATCGCGACGGGTACGCGGTGCCGTCGTACAAGTCAAAGAAGCCGAGTTTCGTGGCAAGCCTTTGCGGTGGCAGGTCAGTAGTTCAACTGCTCAAAGCCGTAGTTGCCCTCGTAGTCGCGCCAATCGACGAAGACGGATCGATTATAGATGACGGGGCAATTCTGGCCCCATCGTTCGAGACCGGCATGCTCGGCTGGTAGGGCGGCTATGGAAGACCTCTGCCAGGCGAAGTCACCTTGCGTGCCATAGGAGCCTTGAACCACTGTGGCGCTACGATTGCAGTCGCCGTCACGTCCGGATTCATGCTGTCGCGCATACCGGACATCAAAGACGCGGATGGATCGTACGAAGTTGAACTCAGGTCCACTGATATCGATGTCCGCCCGATCTTGAACGAGCCGGAGGGCCTGATCGGCGTGAACAAGGTAATCTGGGGCTTCTGGTATCCGCCCAGGAGCCGCAATTGGGTCAGCGATATCGTGCACTGGAAATGATTGTCGCGGTTCAGTGCTGTTGTTCTGGAAGAACACTTCAAAGATGCGGTCGGCACTGTTTGCTGCTGGAGCGGTCTTAAAGGATGCGCCCATTGGACAGCGCCAGATTTGAAGAGGAGCTTCCACCGGCCAAGGGGTAATTCGTCGGATGAATTCGGCTCGAGCTCCGGAGCAGGGCACGGAAGCGGGCCAGCCGCCAGACAGGCACAAGAGGATCGCGCAATCGATCGGGTATGTCTGCGCACGGGCGGGGATCGGCAGCGAAGAACTTGTCACAGTCAAAGCGACCGCGACCGAGGGGAGGAGCTTCTTGATTAGTTGACGCATGCTGAGGACCCTCTGTAACAGGGCTCACCATACATACGAAAATATACTATCGCAACACTAAGTATAAAGTCGGATAATGAAGTTTATGTTAACCAACTGGCGCCCTGAGCCGCTAAAACATTACGATTTGGTAGTGCTCCGGCAAGGGCAGTGCCAACGTACTGAAGTTACTCCTTTGCGAAAGGAGCGACTATGTTTAGAAAATTCGGATTGCTCTTGGGCCTCGCAACTGCTGTAGTTCTTCTGTTTATGGTTTCGAACAGATGCTGCCTTCTGCGAAGGCATCTGATTGAAAGCTCCCCTACCTTTCACTTGCCCAAGCGATTGCCGCATCCGTTCCCGAGGGGTCGAACTGGCGAAGTTCGGCCTTGGTCAACACATCGGCGAACTTGGCGCCCCACTCCATCAAAGCCCCTTCGCCCACCACAGCGACGCGGCGGAAGTCATTCCTATGGGCTGTGTCGATTTTCAGATCTTCGAGCAGAGCGGACGGCCCATCGTAGCCTTCGAACCTCGTGAGATCGAGAACCAGGCCGGGCTTACTTGTCTCTTGCAGGCGCTCATGAAGCAGGGCGTGCATCCGTTTCAGGTCGCTTTCGCTGAGCTTGCCCTCGCAGGCGAGGCCAATCGTGTCGTCATGAGCTGTCAGTGTCTCGGTGAACATGGTTTTCCTCCTCTTTTTCCGGTTTGCCGTGACCGTAAAGGTCAGCGTTTTCGTGTGCGCGGTCTTCGTGCTCAAATTCCAGACTCGAATGACCGATGCTGAAATCGTCCTTCAGCCGGTCCTTGATCGCGGCCTTGATCTTTTCGATTTGACCCCAGCCGTCCGCTGTCAGCACGACGTGGCAGTCCAGAGCCGCCTCGTGCTCCTGCATCTGCCACAGATGCACGTGATGAACGTCCGCGACACCATCCACACCCCGCATCGCCTGAACGACGGTTTCATTATCGATGTCCGGTGGACTGCCGAGCATCAGCGTCCGAATCGGACCGCCGATCTCGGTAAATGCGAGGTAGAGGATGTAGAGAGCGATGCCGATGGTGATCGCCGGGTCGACCCACCGCATGTTGTAGAGGAGGATGAGCGAGCCGCCGATGATGACCGCCACGGAGGCCAAAGCGTCCGATAGGTTGTGCAGGAAGAGCGCACGGATGTTCACGCTGCCTTTCTGCATCGAATAGGTGAGCAGCGCCGTCAACGTGTCGACGACCAGTGCCACACCGCCCAGGATCACCACCGTCCAGCCCTGTACCTCTGGTGGGTCGATCATGCGCATGCCACCCTCGTAGATCAGGTAGAAGCCGATCAGGATAAGTGTCGTGTAGTTGATGAGCGCTGCGACGATTTCTACCCGCCCATAGCCGAAGGTCATGCGCTTGTCCGCCGGGCGGCGAGCGATCTTACGCGCGAAGAAGGCGATCACCAGCGACGCCATGTCCGAGAAATTGTGGAGGGCATCCGCGATCAGCGCGAGGCTGCCGGAAAGGATCCCGCCGACGATCTGCGCGACCGTCAGGAGGCCGTTGGCCCAGATGGCGATGGAGACGCGACGATCACCGGATTGAGGATCGATGTGGGCGTGGCCGTGATCATGCGGCACGGTTCGTCTCCTCATGGCGGTGGTTCGGCCGATCGAATCCGGGGACCGGCGGCAAGATTCCGCGGCGGATGCGGCGAACCCTGGCATTCATCCAGTGACGGATGACGTGGCGATAGAGCAAGTCGCGCACAAATCCGAAGTTCTGGCGGTGCTTTGAGTAAAAATCGTCGGGTGCGTTGAAGGTTCCAAGATCGCGAACAATACCGGTTTTCTGGATGTAGGTATCATTGCCGGACCAAGTGACAGGCGGGGCGCTCAGACACTCCGTTCCAACCCCGTAGCCGCACAGACTATCCGTCTCGCGGAATTTCTGCTGCAGCGTCTGCAGGAAAGGCGCGTCCAGGATGAAGCCTTCAAGATTGACCCATCCGTCGCCCAAGTCCACCTCTACCCAGGAGTGGAGGATTTCGGACGGCGCGAGGGGATAGACGAGTTCCGGAACGACGCCTCTCTGAAGCGCCTTGTGGATTGTGAACCCGTGCAGTCGGCAGCGAACTCCCACGCCACGCAGCAGGGCCATGAGGAGCGTGCCCTTGGTGTTGCACTGCCCGTGGCCATCTGCGAGGACCTCGGACGCCGGAATGTCGTCGGCGCGGTTGTAGCCGAAGGTAATCTCGTTCCTGACGAAATCGTAGATGGCCCCAATTCGGTCGTCGCTGGGAAGGTCTGCCCAGCCGCGCTCCTCGATCAGTTTTGCAATTGAGGTCGCGTCAAAATCCAGCAGCCGGGTTTTGGCCAAATGAGGGTCGGCGGGGTTCACGGGATATCTCCTCGAATCGTTCACGAGAATATGTAGTTGCTACAGTCACTGTAGCTTCAAGCCCCGATTTCAGGCCGAGTCCTTGGTTACCTGATCGTCATTGTGCACCGCCTTGTGGTGTTCACCATGCGCGTCTCTCAGGATTCCGACGCCACCCCAGGCCGCGATGCCGGCGACAATCACGCCCACGACAAGGTCCGGCCAATTCGTTCCGAGCCAGGCTACGAGCCCGCCTGCGACGACGATTCCGAGATTGGCCGCGAAGTCGTTCCAGCTGAACGTATTCGCCGCTCGGATGTTCACGTCCGGATCGCGAAGCCGTGCCAACAGCCAGACGCAAAGTGCGTTGATGGCCGCCGCTACCAGCGCCATGACAATCATGATCGTGCCAAGAGGATCCGATCCGCCGACGTAGCGGCGCCAGGCGTCATACAGGATTCCAAGGGCGAAGAGGATCAGCAGGCCGCCCGAAACGTTCGCCGCTCCGCGCTTCCACCTGGCGGAGCGGGACAGCGCGAAGAGGCTGATCGCGTAGACGAAACTGTCCGACAGATTGTCGAGGCCATTGGCGATAAGCGCGCTTGAATCGCCGAATGCGCCCGAGGCGAAGAAAGCGATTGCCAGCCCGATGTTAAGACCCAGCACGATCCAGAGTGTGCGTCTTTCCGTTGCGTTTCTCTGCTCCGCCATGCCGGGTATCCAAATTAGTGAATTGCCAATGAGTAACTAACACCGGGCTTTTTGCGTTCCGATCAAAGGTCGTCGAAATTGCTCAGGCGCCGATCTCTTCATGGTCGGTCAGGCATTCGGAATGGTCGCGCAGTACCTCGAGCACACGGCAATCAGAAGTCTGTCCGCCGCTGCACTCATGCACCATCCGCTTCAATTCCGTCCGCAGCGCCTCGAGCCGCGCCAATCGTTGCTCGACCTGTTTGAGTTGCCGACGGGCGATTGCATCCGCCTCTGCACAGGACTTTCCCGGATGATCGCTGAGATCGAGGAGCTCACGGATCGCGTCCAACGAGAAGCCCAGTTGCCGAGCGTGCCGGACGAATGACAAGCGGTCGAGTTCGGCGTCGCCATAGCGTCGTTGGCCCCCCTCGGTCCTGCCGGGCTCAGGCATAAGTCCGATCTGCTCGTAATACCGGATGGTCTGCACTTTTGTTCCGGTCTTCTTCGCCAGAGTCCCAATCGTCAGCATTTCCGCTCCCCACATTACCTACAGTGGGTGTAGCTTTATGCGGTGCGCATCACAAGCTTCACCTGAGTTTCACAGATAGGTGATTGTTGGCCGATCGGTGACAATCACGCTTGAACCTACAGTAGCTAGAGGATGTAAACGCACACAAAATATAGAATCAAGTTCGGGCGGAGCGGCGTGAGGCTTTCAGGTCTTCAGAAGGTATTGTGGGTGTTGGCGGGCGCGGCGGCGTTCGTTTTCATCTGGCTGTTGCTATGGTCCGACTACCGTGCCGACCTTGCCCGAGCCGAGAATGAACCACCGTTTCTTGCTGATTTCGAACTGACCGATCATCGCGGCATTGTCCAAACGGACGAAGATTTCGCAGGGCGCTGGATGCTGGTCTTCTTTGGCTTCACCAATTGCCCTGACGTCTGTCCGACAACACTGTCCGAAGTCGCGGCCGTGATGGAGGGCCTGGGCGATGAGGCGGCAGTGGTTCAGCCGATTTTCATAACGATCGATCCCGAGCGAGATACGCCGACGGCTTTAGCGGAGTACGTGCCCATGTTCGACGCAGGGATCATCGGGCTTACCGGTACACCGGAGCAGATCGCCGCGACATCCGAAACTTTTCCGATATTCTATGAACGGATCGAGCAGGCGACTGCGCCGGGCGGATACACGATGGGTCACACGTCGCATCTTTTCCTTTTCGACACGCAAGCAGGCTTCGCGGACTCCTGGCCCTACGGCACGCCCGCCGAAGAGATCCTCGCCGATCTGAGAGAGAGGATCTGATCGTCATGACCCGACTTTCCGGAGAGACGGCCCTCGGGCTGGCCTGGATCATCGCGCTCACCGCGTCGCTTGCAGTGCTCTTCATCGGCGAGGTTCTGGGGCAGACACCTTGCGTGCTTTGCTGGTTTCAGCGTGCCTTCATGTTTCCCTTGGCCATCGTCCTCGGGCTCGGGCTGTGGTGGCAGGATCGGCGCGTGGGTCGCTACGGGATCGCGCTGGCAATCGGGGGCGCCGCCATAGCGCTCTGGCACCTCGGCCTCTATGTCGAGCTGATCCCCGAACGCATCCAGCCCTGCACGGCGACAGGCCCATCCTGTACTGACGACAATCAACTGGTCTTCGGCATTCCGATTCCTCTGATGGCGCTCGTCGCCTTCGTGGTGATCGGGCTGCTGTCGGCTCTCTCACTGAAGGAAGCACAAGAATGAAACGACGCGGCCTCATCCTGTCCGTTCTCGCGCTCGGGGTCGCCGGTTTCGGCGGGGCCGCCTGGTATGCCACCCGCCCCGACCCGATTGCCGCGTCCGATCCCATCGACCCTGAAATGGCCAACGCGCTGATCCGACCCTATTCCCCGATCCTCGGGCCCGAGGATGCGCCCGTAACCATCGTTGAATTCTTCGACCCGGCCTGCGAGGCATGCCGCGCTTTCTATCCGGTCGTCGAGGATATCATGGCGGAGCACGGAGACGCGGTGCGCGTTGTAATCCGCTATACGCCTTTTCACGGCGAGGCGTCGGTAGAAGCGATCCGTGTGCTCGAGGCGGCGCGCATGCAGGACGTGTTTGAACCTGTGCTCGAGGCAGTCTTGCGAGAGCAGCCCAGATGGGCGTCTCACGGGACCCCGGCACCCGGATTGATCCTTGAGATTGCAGCAAGCGGAGGTCTGGATGTCGAAGCTGCCCGGACACAGATGCTGGCCCCCGGTGTTGTGGCGGTGCTCAACCAGGACCGCGCCGATGTCGAGACAGTCGGGGTCCGCCAAACGCCCACGTTCTTCGTGAACGGCAAGCCTCTCGATCCGTTCGGTGAGGCCGAATTGCGGAGGCTGGTGGCAGTGGAAGTTGCGGCAAGCCAAAGCTGATTTGCGGAGGCAGGAGAAACGAGTGGTGAAGAAGTTGAGATATACCAATGCATTGGCCGTGCTTTTGACGGTTGCAGGGCTGTCGGCCCCCGCACTGGCCGGTTCGGAGGATGTCGTGGTCGAGAATGCGTGGTCCCGCGCCTCGATCGGCGTCAACAGGCCAGGTGCCGCCTATATGACCGTGCGCAACACGGGTGAAGACGCCGTTACGCTGACCGGACTTGCGACACCGCTGGCAATGATGCCCGAGATCCATGAGTCGAAAACCAACTCCGTTGGCGTCAGTTCCATGGCACCTGCAGGCGAGATCACGATTGAGCCCGGCCAAAGCGTGGCATTGGAGCCGGGCGGGTTGCACGCCATGCTCATGAAGCTGCAAGAGCCGATGACCGAAGGCGAGAATTTCCCGCTGACACTGACCTTCTCGGATGGCGGCAAGGTGACGGTCGAGGTCCCAATCCTCGGAATCGCCGCGCGTGGACCGGAGGGCTGATGCAACGTCGGCAGGTCCTTCTATACGGCGCAGCCGGTGCCGGCGTTCTTGGCCTGACGCTCTTCGTGGGCTGGTGGCGGGTGGACGGGCCCGGTGCGCCTGAACCAAAAGGGCAGCGGCCCCTGCCCCTATCGGCGATGGAGTTCCGGCTGACCGACCACGAGGAAAATGAGGTAGGGCCTGGCAACCTGATCGGTCGTCCGACAATGGTGTTTTTCGGGTTCACCTACTGCCCGGACGTCTGCCCGACGACCCTATCGGATATTTCCGGCTGGCTTGAGGAACTGGGCGACGAAGCATCAGAGATGAACGTGGTCTTCATCACGGTCGACCCGGAGCGGGACACGGTCGAGGCCATGGCCGAATATGTCGGCTATTTTCATCCGGTCATTCGTGGTTGGACGGGGCCGGAAGACCAGATTGCCCGCGCTGCAGAAGGGTTTCGTGCCTCATTTGAGCGCGTCCCGACTGAGGGCGGCGGCTATACGATGAACCATACGGCAAGCGTATTCCTGTTCGATGCCGAGGGTGAGCTCGTCACCATGATCGACTATCACGAGCCAAGAGAATTCGCGGTGCCGAAGATCCGGCGCGCACTGACAGAAGACGTAGAGGGGGCAACATGAAGATAAGAACTGTCTTGGCGGCCGTTGCGGTCGCAGGCGCATTTTCGGTGACCGCCATCGCCATCTCTGGCGTTCTGTCCAAAGAACCGGTGCCCCCTGCGATTGCTGAAGCGACCCTCTGGACTCCCGATCCGCTTGCGCCGCCTCGGATTACCGAAACCAATTCGGTCCGCCCTACACTCGCCCAGGCAGATATCGCATTCGAGTTCAGACCCCGGCCCCTCCTGACCGTTTCCCCCGCTGATACCTCCTTGCCATCTATCGAGCCCCAGCTGGTCACCTGGTCGCGCGAGATTGCGTCGGGCGAGACGCTTGATGCGGTCCTTTCCGATGCGGGGCTGGATGCTTCGGATCGCGCCGAAATCGCCTTGGCGATTGGCGCGGAATACGATCTGCGCCGTCTGCGTCCGGGTCACATCATTACCGTGGTTTCCACAACGGACGACAACCCGCGTCGTGTAGAACTAGCCGTCGATGACGGTGTCCGGATAGAGGCGGTCTTCGGCGAACAGCTTGCCGCCCGCGTGTTGGAGCCGGATCCCGAATTGGTGACTTTCGCTGGCGAGGCGGTGATCGAGAGCTCGATTTTCGCCGCCCTAGACACGGCAGACATCCCCGCCCGTTTTGCGGTGGACCTGGCGCAGATGCTGGGCGGCACCGTGGATTTCCGTCGTGATCTTGCGGGTGGCGAGACGATGCGCCTCCTTTGGCGCGAGGCCCGAGACGGGAACAAGAGGATTGGTCAGCCCGAGCTTGCCTTTGCCGCACTGGATATCGATGGCTCGGTCTACGAGATCGTCTGGCCGAACGACGGCAGCGGCCAAGCGACGATCTATGTCGACGGAGAAGTCCTGCGCGTGTTTGCGCAACCGGTCGAAGGTGCACGGCTGAGTTCTGTGTTCGGGCGCCGCACCCATCCGGTCTACGGCAATGTACGGATGCACACAGGGGTCGACTTCGCGGCGGCGCGCGGCACGCCGGTACAGGCGACGGCGCCGGGCCGCGTTCGCTTCATCGGCCGACGCGGTGGGTATGGCCGGGTCGTCGAGATCGCTCATGGCTCCGACACCCTGACGCGCTATGCGCATCTGAGCGCCGTACCGGACGGGCTCACACAAGGGCAACGCGTGATGGCCGGAGATATGATCGGGCGGGTCGGTGCGACGGGTACCGCGACAGGCCCCAACCTACATTACGAAGTGCTGGTGGACGGTCGCCCAACCGACCCTCTCTCTGACGACCGATTGGCAGAGGCGGCCGAGCGTGAAGCGGACGACACGGCCGCGCTTGAGCGACTGCGTGAGGCGCGTTCACTTCTTGCTGAGAGGCTCGCCAGCGAATTTGCACAGACGACAACCGAAAGGCTTTGATCCATGAAACGATTTACTCCCGCCCTTGCCATCGCATTTGCCTTGCTTCCCGCGGCGCAGGCCGTCGCAGAGACGATTCAGATCGACGTCCGGAAGACAAACGGCTGCGGCTGTTGCCTGTCCTGGATGAAGCACCTCGAGGAGAATGGCTTCGCGCCGATGGGCGAGGACATGTTCGGAGGATCTCTTGTGCGCTTCAAACTCGACAATGGCGTGCCGCAGCGCATGGTGTCCTGCCATACTGCTCTGGTCGACGGCTATGTGATCGAGGGCCACGTGCCGGCGGCTGACATCCAACGCCTGCTGGAGGACCGGCCAGACGCGGTAGGCCTGGCGGTGCCGGGAATGCCCTACGGGTCGCCCGGCATGGGACCGGAGGACGACCGGGAGGCTTACGATGTCTTCCTGATCCACGAAGACGGATCGACCGAGGTCTACACCAGCTACTCGGCTCCTGACTGAACTCGCGGCAGAACCTTAACAATTGGAACCCCTCTCCCCCATAGCGCTTGGCTTTCTTGGAAGCCTGGCCGCCGGATCGCTGACCGCGGTCGGGGCGGTCCCCGTTCTTTTTGGGCGCATCCCGTCCCGGGCCACGCGCGATCTGCTGCTTGGCTTCGCGGCGGGTGTCATGCTCGCGGCTTCGTTCTTCTCGCTGATCATCCCGGCTCTCGACGCAGCTGAAGGACAGTTCGACAACGGTGCTCTCCCGGCGGCCATCGTATGTGTTGCGATCCTGCTTGGCATGGGCGCGGTCGCTCTGATGAACGAACGGCTGCCGCATGAACATTTCAAGACGGGGCGGGAAGGTCCCGACGCCGCATCGCTGCGGCGCGTCTGGCTTTTCATCATCGCGATCACTATCCACAATTTTCCCGAAGGGCTTGCCGTCGGCGTCGGGTTCGGGGCTGACGGTTTGTCGAGCGGGTTGCCACTTGCGATCGGTATTGGATTACAGAATGCCCCCGAAGGTCTGGCGGTGGCGGTTTCGTTGCTCGGCGAGGGCTATTCCAGGTTTCGCGCCTGGGGCATCGCCGCCCTGACCGGTCTCGTCGAGCCCGTCGGCGGGCTCATCGGCGCGGGTATCATCGGCATCTCGCAACCGCTGCTGCCTTGGGGTCTCGCCTTCGCAGCAGGGGCGATGCTCTATGTCATCAGCCACGAGATCATTCCGGAAACCCACCGGTCCGGACATCAGAACAGGGCGACGCTCGGCCTCGCGGTTGGTCTTGTGATCATGTTGTTCCTCGACGTCTGGCTGGGATAAGCGGATGAGATCTTGCCTCTTCGTCGGTCTGCTTGCCGCTCTGATCGCCTTTCTTGTCGATCAGGCAACGAAGGCAATCGTTGTTTCCAATGCGACTGTTCTTAGTTCCGGCGTATCGGTCTTTCCCGGCTTCAATCTCATCTACCTGCGCAATGACGGGGTGACCTTCGGGCTTCTCGGCGGTGCGCCGTGGTGGAGCCTTGTCGTATTGGCACTTGGCATCTGCGTCTGGTTGGCGGCTATGCTGATCCGTTCCAGCAGCCGGGTCGAGGCCATTGCCTATGGTGCGATCATCGGCGGTGCTCTCGGCAATATTCTGGACCGCCTGCGCTATCGTGCGGTGACGGATTTCCTCGATTTCTACATCGGGACGGCGCACTGGCCTGCCTTCAACATGGCCGATGTTTTTGTGGTTGGCGGCGTGATGCTGCTGCTCATTGCGCCGTGGGTTGGCGCTCGACTTCAGACCGATTCATGAAGCCGGGTTTGCCGCAGATCGTTAGTGAGGACCCGAACCTGTTCCAGCGCATGGGTCTTGCCCTTGCTGCCGGCGGATTGACGGTTTTGACCCTTCCGCCGTTTTCTTGGCTCATGGCGGTCCCTGTCGCCTTCTCAGTGCTCTTTATCGTTCTCCGGAACATCTCAACCTCGCGCGCTTTCCTTGTCGGTTGGGCTTTCGGACTGGGCCAATTCGGGATTGGAATTTCCTGGATCGCCGAGAGCTTTTACGTCGATGCCGAACGTTTCGGCGCACTGGCGATTCCGGCGGTCGCGGGTCTGTCCGCCGGACTTGCCATCTTCCCGGGCATGGCGGCGATGCTTTTTGCCGCCATCATGCAGCGCCGAGCTTTCGGCGGCATTGCGGCGGGCCTTCTGTTTGCAACCTGCTGGGTGGCCACGGAATGGCTGCGGGGTCATGTCCTGACGGGGTTTCCCTGGAACCTTGCCGCTTATGCCCTTGTCGATTATGCCGCCCTGCGCCAACCCGCCGCCTGGGTCGGCAGCTACGGTTTGGGCTTTCTCACGGTCTTCATCGGCATATTGCCAGGTGTGTTGACTGTGGCGGCGCCAAAGAGACGCGCGCCTGTTCTCGTGCTCTTCGCCGTTGCTGCGACGGGTTTCTGGATTGGCGGTGCGCTTCGGTCAGGGCAGGACGTGCCGCCGACAGACGTTGCTTTGCGCATCGTCCAAGGCAATGTGCCACAAGTCGAGAAGTGGGTACCGGGCAGCCGCCAGCGAACCTTGGAAAAATACCTGGGCTTGTCCGCGCAACCCGGACGTTTCGATGTGCTGCTTTGGCCGGAAACGGCCTTCCCCGGCTTTCTGGACGAAGATGCTGCGGCACGCGCGCGGATATCTGCAGCTTTGCCAGACGGCAGGATCCTACTGACAGGTGCGCCTGACCGAGTGGAGGGCGATGGGGGAACCAGATATTTCAACACGGTTCAGGCATACGATGGCACCAGTGAGATTCTGACGGGATATGCAAAACATCATCTCGTTCCGTTTGGCGAATATGTGCCGCTGAGAGGCTGGCTGCCCATCGAACGACTGACGGAAGGGTTGGGCGATTTCACGCCGGGACCAGGGCCGCGCACGCTGGCGATCCCTGGCGCGCCTCTGGTCACGGTGGCGATCTGTTACGAGATCATCTTTCCGGGCCACGTGGTCGATGACCTTTTCCGCCCCGACTGGATATTCAACGCCACAAATGATGCCTGGTTCGGAACCAGCATCGGACCCGAGCAGCACCTCGCCTCCGCGCGGATGCGCGCGGTCGAGGAGGGGCTTCCCGTGGTCCGGGCGGCCAACACCGGGATATCCGCGATCATCGACGCCAATGGAAATGTCGTCGCGCGTCTTGATACCGGGGAAACAGGCACCATTGATGCCGGCCTGCCGGGCGCGCGTACTCCAACGCCCTATGCGCGGTTCGGCGACTGGACCTTGTTGGTTCTTGTTTTTGGGTGCTGGGTCTTCGGCTGGCTGGCCAGTTTGCTCGGACGAGATCCCGATGCGCGGCATTTTGGAACGGAGGTATCCTGATGCTTGTGATCGTGAGCGCTATCGGAGGCGCGATCTGGGGTGGCTATCTGGCACGACGGAGGAGGGGGAATCACCTGGATATCCTCCAATATGCGGTAGCGTCTGCGATCGCCTTCGGACTTGTCGCCCTGTTTGCAACCATCGTGCTGTCGCGGGTTCTCGGCTAGCGAGCTTCGAAATTGCGCAAACGTGTCAGCGGCTTGAAGACCCGATAGCTCGAGGTCCCGATAGAGAATCGCGCGAATGTGCATCTAGGCGAGCTCATTTCTGATTGAGCCGTCGCTCGAACGCCTCCAATGTCGTCCCGCTGACGTGATGCTCGATCCCTTCCGCATCGCGTTCCGCGGTCTCTTTGTCGATTCCCAGGCTCAGAAGAAAGGCGACGACGACCCTGTGGCGGCGTCGGCAGATCTCCGCGAGGTCCTGCCCGGCATAGGTGAGGAATATCGCGCGGTATGGCTCCCGCCGGACCAGACCGGCAGCCTTGAGCCGCGAGATGTTCTTGGTCACGGTCGGCGGCTTCACGCCAAGCCGCTCGGCGATCTCGACCGGTCTGGCCTCCCCGCGCGTCTCGATCAGTTCCGCGATCAGTTCGACGTAATCCTCCGCCATCTCGCTTTCATGTGCCTGACGCACGGTCGCAAAGCCATCGGCCTGCGCCTCGGGAGCCCGGTCGACCGCTTCGAATGGCTCACGCCCTTGTGATTGTAGCTTTGTCATACTCGGGACTTTGCAGCGAAACAGCGGGATTGACAACTTGTTTGCTTCGGGTAGATAAGTTAGCCATGTCTAACTTTGTACTTTGGAGGCCGTGGTGATGCGAAATATTATGAGAGTGCTGCTCGCCACACTCGCAAGTGCGCTCCTCCTGTCCGGACCTGTCGCCGCGACGCCGGCCAAGGAGGCGCCTTGGCTTCCCGAGGCAGCGGCCTACCGTCTGACGCTCTTTCTTGGAAATCTCGAGCCTCTGCCCTGGGACGACATCGAGACCGCCTGGACGGAACCCTACCGGGGTTCGGAATTCTCTGTCGGGGCGCTGGCGTGGCTGGACCGCAAAAGCGATATCGAGCCCGACGGTCTCCTGGACGCTATAATGCGCGAAGACCTGCAGGCGGTCTTCGCCGAGGCGACGCGGCTTGTAGCGCTCAGGATTGAGGAGAATTTGGACCGTGCTCTCGCGGCCGAAGAATCGGCGACAGCACAGCTGGCGGTGCAGACGGCACGCGAACTCTACCGTGCGTTTGAGGATGGTATCGCGGCGGCCGATCCCGAAGCTGCAAGACGCATCGGCCTCGCCTGGCTGGAACTCAACAGCAGCACAGGTTCCGCTGGTGTTCTCGGCGCTGGCGCCACATCTGCGGATCGCGACACGATGGAAGCCGCCCGTGCAGTCATCTCCGGCTATCTTGCGGAGAACTACCTCCTGGACAGTTTCGCTCCGCGCCGGACGCTGAGCGCCCTGCCGGAAACAGCTGTGCTCAGCGGAAAGGCCATCGAGGTACCGCCAAGCCTGCCGCCTGGGTCCGACATCTTCGATCAGGACCCGCTGCCGCTGCTCGTGCTCAACTTCGAGGAACAGGGCATCGACGAGACCGATCTGCCGCTTGTTGCCTACGGCGACATGCTGTTCGACAGCGCGCAACTCTTTGGAAGCCCGGCGCAGGATCTCGGGATCGCCTGCTCGACCTGTCACAACCGCTCGGACGTCAACCAGCGGCTCTTCATCCCCGGCGCCAGCCACCAACCGGGCGCGATCGACGTGGACGGCGCCTTTTTCAACCCGATCTTCAATGACAGGCGCGACGACCCGCTCGACATTCCCAGCCTGCGCGGCTTGCGTTTTACCGGTCCCTACGGCCGCGATGGCCGCTTCGCCTCCTTGCGCGATTTTACCCGCAACGTGGTCGTCAACGAGTTCGGCGGGAAGGAACCGACGCCCTTCATGCTGGACGCTCTCGTCGCCTACATGCTCGAATTCGACTTCCTGCCGAATTCCATGCTGACGACTGATGGCCGTCTGACCGACACGACCCAAGAGGCCGCCCGGCGCGGCGAGGAGATCTTCAATACGCCTTTCGCCGGGCTCGGCGATCGGTCCTGCGCCAGTTGCCACGTGCCAGACGCGAACTTCCTCGACCGGCAGGCCCACGACATCGGCTCAGTCGCGCCGGGCTACGAGGGGGCCCGCGCCGGTGCGCTGGACACGCCCACGCTGCTCGGCACGGCCTATACCGCCCCCTATTTCCACGACGGTTCATTGCCGACGCTGGCCGCCGTCGTGGACTGGTTCGACGAGACGAAATCGCTTGGGCTTACCGAGGAAGACCGCGCCGACCTGACCGCCTATCTCGAGACCGTTGGCGCGGCAGACGAGCCCTATGAAGCCTTCGACACCGAGAACACCGCTTTCCGGCTGGCATTCGCCGAACTGACGACCTTCGCCTCGACAATCGATACGCTACTGCCGCGGCGGGACGCGGAGCATATCCTGCTGCTGACCGACACCGTGGCTGCGGACCTCTCGGCGGACGCCAGTACCATGTCGAACCTCCCCGCCCGGCCCGAGGTCTATGCGCTGGCCGAACGTCTGGCCGCGGTCGGCGCCGCCGTCCGTGCCGATGACTGGAAGGCCGCCGAAGCAAGCTGGACCGCGTTCAAGTCTGAAGCCGACGCAATCGAAGAGAGGGCATTCTGATGCCGGTCCATCTGACCCGTAGAACGATACTGACCTTGGTCGGCGCGGGCGCGGTGTCGCTGGCGACACCTCTCGCCGCGCAGGACGATGCACTGCGGCTTGCCTTCATCCCGCAGGAGAACCCCGACAAGCTTCTGGGGGACATCGAGGCCATCACCGGCTGGCTGGCCAGTGAGATCGGCGTCCCCGTCGAGGGGTTCGTTACCATCGACCATGCAGCGGCGGTCGAAGCACTGCGCAATGGTGACGCGGATATCTCCTTCATGGGCGCCCTGCCCTTCGTTCTGGCCGAGGCCGAGATCGGTGCCGTGCCGCTCCTGTCCGAGGTCTACCGCGACGCGCCGAGTTATACGGGCCGCATCTTCGTGCGGCGTGACAGCGGCATCGGCGCGCTCGCAGACCTGCGCGGACGCGACATCGCATTCGCGGATCCGATCTCGGAATCGGGCTATCTCTACCCGCTCGCCGAATTCGTTGAGGCCGGGCTGGTCGAGGGCCCCGGACAGGCGGAAGCATTCTTCGGCCGCGTCTTCTTCGCGGGCGGCTACCAGCAGGCGATGCAGGCGATGGCGGAAGGCTTGGTCGATGCCGCAGGCG
Organism: Roseivivax sp. THAF197b; assembly: GCF_009363255.1. NCBI lineage: Bacteria > Pseudomonadati > Pseudomonadota > Alphaproteobacteria > Rhodobacterales > Roseobacteraceae > Roseivivax > Roseivivax sp. THAF197b. The sequence goes on from NZ_CP045320.1 coordinate 82,881, forward strand.
CCAGCCAGTATGCCGACCTGCTTCTGACGCCGCAGCAACAGGCAGAGGTAACCTGGATCGCGGAAAGCGCGCCGATCCCGAGCCATTTGGTGATCGCTCGCCCGGGGCTCGATGCCGCTCTGCGGGACCGTTTTGTCGACGCAATGCTGCGGCTCAACGAGCCGGAGCACCGCAACAAGCTGCGCTATCTTTACGGACCAGATGGCTACGTCAGGGCCGACCCCGCCGCCTATGACGGCGTACGCGATATGGCAAGGCGATACGGGTTGTTGCGATGAGCACAGCTATCGAAATAGACGACCTGAGTTTTGCCCATACGGGCGCGGACCTCCCGGCGCTGGAGCGGGTCTCGTTTCGGGTTTCGGCGGGCGAGAGCGTCGCTTTGCTCGGCCCGTCCGGGGCGGGCAAGACGACCCTGCTGGCACTGCTCGACGGCAGGCTCCAAGGCTGGAGCGGGCGGGTATCGGTTCTGGGTGCGCCGCTCGATCCCGACCGTCCGCCGCCGAGCGCGCGCCGTTCGGATACCGGTTTCGTGTTTCAGGAGTTTGCATTGGTCGAACGCTCCACGGTTCTGCGTAACGTCCTGAATGGCCGCCTGGGGCGCATGTCTCCCCTGCGCGCCCTGATGGGGTCACCGACCAAGCACGATCTGGAGATTGCGCGCACGGCACTTGCCGATTGCGGCATTTCCGATCTTGCCGAACGCAGGGTCGACAGCCTCAGCGGCGGGCAGCGGCAGCGCGTCGCCATCGCGCGGTGTCTGGCGCAGGAACCACGGCTTATTCTGGCCGATGAACCGGTAAGCAACCTCGACCCCGCGCGTGCAGGTGAGATCCTGGCGCTGTTGACCGGGGCGGCGCAAGCGCGCGGCGCGACGGCGCTGTTTTCGTCGCACCAGCCCGACCTGGCGCGGCGTTTCGCGCAGCGCATCATCGGCATGCGGGACGGGCGGATCGTGTTCGATGTACCGACCTCCGAGTTGAACGATGATGCGACGGCGGAGCTCTATCGGGAGGTAGAGCCAATCCCCGGTATCGGCCTCAGGGCGGTGTCCTGATGGCGTTCCGCGGGTTTGGCGGCTTTGCGACGAGCGGTCTGATCGCAGCCGCGATCCTGTGGTCCTTCGCCACGACCGATGTCGAGTTGTCGCGTCTCATGTCGGCCGGCCCGCGCATTGCCGATTTCCTCGGTCGGATGTTTCCGCCTGACCCGACGGTGATGGCCGAGATCAGGAAGGGCAGCGCGGAAACGCTGAGGATCGCGATCCTCGGCACCCTCGGTGCTGTGATCCTGTCCGTTCCCCTCGGCATTCTCGCGTCTGAGACGATGGTATCGCCTGCGGTGTTTCGGCCGATCCGAACGCTGCTTGCCTTCATCCGGGCGATTCCGCTTATCCTCGTGGCCATGCTCATGGTGGGCGCTGTCGGGCTCGGGCCGCTGCCCGGCATCATCGCGGTCGCCTTTCATGCAACGGGGATGCTCGCCAAGTTCTATGCCGAGGCGATCGACGGCGTGTCCCGCGCGCCGATCGCCGCACTGGAAAGCGCGGGCGCCGGGCCGCTCGTGCGGCTCAGATACGCGATCTGGCCGCAGATGGCGCCGGTCGTCGCCCGCGACACGATTTTCCGGTTCGAGTTGAACCTGCGCGAGTCGCTGATCCTCGGCATTGTCGGCGCGGGCGGGATCGGCTTTTACATCCAGACCTACGTGCGCTCTTTCCAGTATGATAAGGCGGCCAGCGTCACGATTGCCGTCGTCGTCATGGTCATCGCCATCGAAGCCATCAACGTTGCGCTGCGCCGTCGTTTTGCCTGACTATCAGGCATAGATGTCGATGGGGGTTCCGTCCCTGACCATGGCGTAGATATCCTCGATTTGCCGGTCCGTGACGGAGATGCAGCCTGCGGTCCAGTCGCGTTTGTTCATCGGGTCGATCCCCTTGCGCGGCCCCCCGTGGATGAAGATGTCGCCGCCCGGCGATTTTCCTTGCGCCTCCGCAAACGCGATGTCGGCTTCGTTGGGATATGAAATGCCGATGGAGAGGTGGAAGAGGCTGTCCGGGTTGCGCCGGTCAATCAGATAGGAGCCCTCCGGCGTGCGGCCGTCTCCTTCGAACTGCTTGTGGCCTTCGGGCGCGAAGCCCAATCCGATGGGATAGGTCCGCAAGACATCATCCGTTCCGTCAAGAACCAGCAGCCGCTGCGCCTTGTATATACGCAGCCGGGTCACTTCGGGTCCGTTGTAGGACCGGAACTTGCTGGCACAGCCAGACAGGAAGGTGGCCAATCCGCCCAACAGCAAGACCCGCCGTGGAATTCTGGTATTCATCACTGCTCGACGCCCCTTTTGCGAGGTCTGGTTGATGTCAGACGTTACTCTACCGAAACCGCCGGATCAATGACCGTGCGCCAGTGCTCCTTTCGCCATCTGCTCGCCCACCGGTTCTCCGCCTGAAGGCCCGGCCTCAACCTGATGGCCGTTCAGGAGCCGAAGTGCGTTGGCGACCACCAGCAGAGACACGCCTACATCCGCAGCAATGGCGCCCCACATTGAGGCCATACCGAACGCGGTCAGCCCGACGAACAGCGCCTTGGTCGCCAGCGATATGCCGATATTCTGGTGGATGATCGTCATGGCACGGCGCGAATGGCCGATAAGCCAGGGTACCTTGCCGATGTCGTCGGTCATCAGCGCGATGTCGGCCGTCTCGATCGCGGCATCCGATCCGACAGCGCCCATGGCGATGGCATAATGCGCCCGCGCCATGGCCGGTGCGTCATTCACACCGTCGCCGATCATCGCCACCATGTCGTGGCTTTCGACGAGTTCCTCAATGGCCGTCACCTTGTCTTCTGGCAAAAGTTCGGCGCGCACCTCGTCGATGCCGACTTCGGCTGCCACCGCGCGCGCGGTGCGTTCGTTGTCGCCCGTCAACATCACGATGGTCTTCACACCCTGCGCATGCAGACGCGCAACGATCCCCTTTGCATCTGGGCGGATGCGGTCGCGAAGCTCCAGTACGCCGGTCACGCCGGTCTCGTCACCCACGGCAACGAGGGTGCTCCCTGCCCCTTCGATCCGATCCCGCAGATCCGCCGGAATGGCATTGCCGAACCCCTTCTCTTCGGCGAAGCGATCCGAGCCGAGCCAGATAGCGCGCCCGTCGGCGCGTCCTTCCAGACCGCGCCCGGGCACGGTACGGGTGTCCTCTGCGGCAGACACGGAAACACCATCGGCTTCGGCGCGCGAGAGGATGGCGCGTGCCAGCGGGTGTGAAGACCGCGCCTCCAGGCTTGCTGCCAGCGCCATGAGATCGCGTGCGGAAACGCCGACCAGTGGGTGAACCGCCGCCACCTCAGGCTCGCCCATGGTGATCGTCCCGGTCTTGTCCATCGCCAGTGCCGTGGTCCGCCCCGGCGCCTCGACATAGGCGCCGCCCTTGATGAGCACCCCCGCCCGTGCCGACGCGGTCAGCGCTGCCACGATGGAGACCGGCGTAGAAATGACCAGCGCGCAAGGACATGCGATGACCAGAAGGACCAGAGCATTGTAGAACCAGTAGTCCCAGGCGCCGCCGAGCAGCAGTGGCGGCACCAGCGCGATGGCGATCGCCAAAGCCATCACGATGGGTGTGTAGATGCGCGCGAACTTGGCCACCCACTGTTCGACCGGCGCGCGGCGGGCATGGGCATCGCCCACCATGCGAATGATTTTCGCCAGCACCGTGTCCGAGGCGGCTTTGGTCGCCCGCACCGTCAGTGTGCCCTCGCCGTTGATAGTGCCGGCATAGACCTCGTCGCCGGGCTCCTTGGGCACCAGTGCGCTTTCGCCGGTAATAGGAGCCTGATCGACGGCCCCTGCCCCGTCCACGACTTCACCGTCGAGAGGGATCCGGTCGCCGCCGCGCACGATAAACCTTGCATTGACTGCCACGGCAGCGGCCGGAACGTCGGCTTCCGATCCGTCGTCGTAAAGAACCCGAGCCGTAGGCGGCGCGAGGTCGAGGAGAGATGAAACCGCGTTGCGTGCGCGACCGACACTCCAGCTCTCAAGATAGAGCGACAAAGAGAAGAAAAACGCGACCGTCGCGGCCTCGAAGAATTCGCCGAGCCCGATGGCTCCTGCAACGGCCACCACCATCAGTAGGTTCATGTCTGGCGAAAGTCGCCGCGCCGAAGACCATGCCTTGGGCGCAACCAGCCAGACCCCAAAGAGGATCGCGACGGCGAAGATCCCTGCTTCCGCCATAGGCATAGGCACCTCGCCATGCCCCGCAAAGAGCCCGAGCGCGCCGCCCATGCCGGTCTCGACAATGTGAAAAAGGAATCCCGCCGCCCAGAAGCCGCCGCTCAACGAGGTAAAGCGCTTCTGACGTGCCAGATGCGCGGCCTGATCCTCTGCTGCGTTGTCGGCGTCCCACGGTTTTGTGCTCATGCCGGTACTCGCGACCAGTTGCGAAACCTCGTTGTCCGAAATTCCGACTGCGGTATCCAGAATCGTCATCCGACCATTGATGACATCGAACGCCAGATGCTCAGTCCCGCCGACTTTTGGACCGACCACCCTATTCAGGATTGCCACCTCTTCGGCACAATCTAGACCGGAAACTTGAAAACTTCGCCCATTCGAGGGGATGGATTGTGCCGGTCCCGTGTTGGCTCCAGCACCGCAGCACGCAGCACCTTTTCCATGAGAGTGGGGAACTACGCTCGCATGTTTGTGATCATCACCATGATCGTGACTGCAGTCAGAGCTGTGCTTGTGGTCGTGGCGGTGGCCATTGGAAGACATGGGATTGACCTCGGGATTCGTTCATTCCACATTGAGATAGCCCCTACAGTAACTAGAGCTTCAAGAGCAAAAACAGAAACTTGGTCAAATAAGGACACAGACCTGCGGAACCTTGAAACGCGCCGCTAAGTCTGAGGACGCGGCTGACCTGCCAAAGAGTGAGATAGATATGCTTCAAAAATATGCGGTGATCATGGTTGCAACATTGGCCCTGGCTGGCTGCGCGGTGCCTTCTAAGGAAGACAACGATCCATTCAGGATCGGAAATGTTCCAGAATCTGTCGCAGCCCTCGCTGCACCCGACCAGGATCTCATCACGGCACGGCTACGTCCCGAAGATAATTGCTATTGGTATGCCCATAGTGGGCCGGTGGAAACGACCTTGGTCCCGTTGCGATCGGCAGGCGGCAATCCCATCTGCGTCGCGCGCCAATCCTGATTGACGCGTCCAAGCGTCGGATTGACGGCGCGGCTTGGGTCAACTCTGCGGAGTCACGCTGTCCTCGGCCGAATATAGGAACGCCGTCGAGCCAATCTCCACATTCGGATACAGATCGTTTATGTGCGCCATGACCATCCGGACGCAACCGGAACTGGCTCGGCCGCCGATGCTTCGCGGCTGTGGTGTACCGTGGATGCGCAGATAGGTGTCTCGGTCCCCGACATAGAGATAAAGCGCCCGTGACCCGAGCGCGTTCTCAGGTCCGGGTTCCATACCGTCAGCGATGTCGGCGTAGAGCTCCGGGTCGCGGTCAATCATGTTCTGTGTTGGCTGCCAATGCGGCCACCTGACCTTGCGCTTGATCGTGTAGACGCCTGGCTCATAAAGTTTGCCACGAGCAATCGCTACGCCATAGCGCATCGCCGTGCCGCCTTCCTCGATATGGTAAAGATAGCGCGCGACAGCATCGACATGGATGTCACCGGCCACAAGACCATCTTTAGTTATAACCCGCTGCGGCAGAAAGCGCGGGTGCAGGCCCCACGGGTTTGATGTGGCTGGGTTATAGCCCGGCGGTGTAATCTGTGCATCCCAAGCCGCCTTTTCCGCTTCAGTGGGCCAGGTGTCAGCGAGGAGCGGACTCGAGATAGACGCCGAGAACAATGCGGCAGTCGTCTGGATGAAGTGTCGTCTTGTCAGCATGTATCGTGCTCCGCGCAGTTTCTAATTTGGTGCTGGATCTGTCAGATCAATTTCTTTCATGCTAAAACGTCTAGCCACTAGAGGTTCAAGGGTTAAATTTTCACTTAACCGCGAGAAGCAGAGAATAGAATAGCGATTTCAATGCTAGACGTTCACGCGCCAACTGGGTCAGCAAAGGGCTAAATCTGAAAAGGCTTCTCTACTATATCGTTGCGCGCCACATCCGATAGCGCCCCTGCCCGGTCACCTCACGGATCAGACCCCGCGCTTCCAACCAGCTAAGGTTACGTTGAACAGCGGCGCGGCTGGCGCCAGTCAAGATCTCGGTCATCGGTGCAGAGACGAGTGGCCACTCGATCAGTACAGCGCGAAGAGCAGGTGGCGTCTTGCCCGAGAGCGGCGCCATTTCGGTGTCTGCGCGCATAGCCCATGCCTCTATGTCGTCTAGGTGCCGCATCGCGCTCAGGGATGCTATCATCATCCCATCGAGCCAACGCGACAGACGGTCAGCGGGTGGGCCGCCAGCGCGCAGCCCCCCTGATCCGCCCATGGCCAGAGGTACAAAGACCGCCCCCCTTCCCGCACCGGCCGCAATCCTTGCGGCTGTGACTGCCGCCTCCATCCCGTCTCCGTGCTGTCCGAGACCCGCGAGGTTCCAGAGGTGGAAGCCCATGCAGGCGCGGCTGATCGGATGCAGATCGACAGCTCTCGCCATCAGATCCAGCCACCCGCTCGCACGATTCATGAAAGGTTCGGCATCATCACCAAGGTTCTCGGGGTCGCGGCGGTCGAGAAAGGCGGAAAGGTCCACCTCGGGCCCCGGCCCGCCGCTCAAACGGCGAACTGCCCATCCGACACGCGCGAGTGCTGCGGTGTCCTCCTGAACGCCTGATAGGCGCATGGATATCCAAAGAGCAAGGCGATCCGGGCCGATACGATCACCCACAAACCAGCTGAGGTCAGCTGCCTCGATCAGTGCAAGCCTGTGTCGCCATCCTTCGGGGCCGCGCTTCAGGCGGTCGTGCAGCGCGCCGACGCGACCAGCTACACTGGCAAGACGCGCGGCGAGGCCCGCCTCTGCTTTCCGCCAGTCATCAAGGACCTCGGTTTCACGCGGTTCGGTCCGTGGTCCGGGTGGCAGATAATCCGGCTCTTCTTCCATCGGACCGGGCAGGAACCAAAGATCCTCCTCTGACGACTGTCCCACCTCTTCAGCGTCGAGGAAGAGAGCATCAAAATCATCATGTAATGTAGGCGCTTGAGGCTTCATATGTGCAAAATACTAGAATTTTGCACTTTACTAAAGGGTTTTGTCAGAGTGCGACCACGCTCTTTATATGGTACGCGCGGGCGATGGTCGGCGAGGGCTCTCACATCGCGCTCAGCCTATGGAAACCAAGGGCTTTCCGCTGAACCAGGCCACAGAGAGCATCCTTGCATCCGTTTACAAACGGTCGTTTAGTAGCGATATCTTAAATTGCAAACGGCCCGATTTCATGCCCCTGATAGGCTACGCCCGTGTTTCCACAGAGGATCAGACCCCCCTGCCCCAGTCTGAGGCCCTGCAAACTGCGGGTTGCGTCGAGATCTTTGAAGAGCACGCCTCGGGCGGCAATCGCGCGCGCCCGGTGCTGGCACGCGTGCTCGAACGTGTCCAGAGCGGCGACACGCTGGTCGTTGTGCGGATCGACCGGCTTGCGCGGTCTCTGTCGCACTTATTGGAGGTGATCGAACGTCTCGAGGCCAAGGGGGCTTTCTTTCGCTCGCTCCAAGACCCGATCGACACATCCTCACCACAGGGCAAGTTTACGCTGCAGGTTCTGGGCGCCGCGGCCGAGTTCGAACGCGCTCTGATCCGCGAACGCACCAAGGCCGGGCTTGCTTCTGCGCGGGCCAAAGGGCGCGTAGGCGGCAATCCTGGACTTCGCGTCAAAGACCCCGCCGCGCTGCGCAAGGTGCGGCTGGCGCGACAGGACGGCTACATGGAGCGCTTGAACGAGACAGCACAGGATTGGGTGCCCCATGTGCGCCGTTTGCGCCCCGATATGGCTTGGGAAGACGTGCTGCGGATCATCAATGGCCCCCTGCCCCCAGATCGCCATTGGACACAAAGCCGACTGCTCCGTGCCGTGAAGGCCTATGTCAGAGACGGGTTTCTACCAGATGCAGTGCTTGGCCGCGCCGGACGTCGCGAAACCGATGACCGCCTGCCTGCCATCGTGGCGGCCATTAAGGGTGCGGACCCCAACATCACGCTCCAGGCGATCTGTGACCGGCTGGAATCAATGCGCGAACGCACACCGCGTGGACGGGCCAAATGGCAACCGTCCTCTGTGAAGATGCTGCTGGAGCGGGCTGAACAACTTGCGTTGCTAGAAAATGACAATGCGATGAGCAAGTAGTTGACGTGATCGCCGCTCCGCAGCGGATTCTCATCCGGTACGTTGCCGCATTGTACGCGAAGGCCACAGGCCGAACATACTTGTGTTTCAGCTGTGCTCGCCCACTAGATGTGGAAAAACCTTGCGCGAATCCGACTCTTGCGCCAATAGTCACGGAAACGAGGCAAAAAACGTCAATTTCCGTGAACACGCCAAAGACGCGATGTCTCGGAAGCGAGAGGGCAG